>CAJOED010000094.1:0-8715 GCA_905233335.1 uncultured Synergistales bacterium | reverse complement strand
GCAACAGGTGAGGAGCCTTACTCACTGGCGATATTGTCGGCAGTATGCGGACTCGACGCAATGAACCCGGTACTTGCGGTGGACGTGGATCAGGGAGCAATCTCCATAGCACAGAAGGCAAATTACAGGAAGGCACAGCTGCTCAACGTCCCGAAAGAATACCTCGCAAAGTACTTCACGACAAAGGACGCAGGCGTAACATATGACGTGAGTGCGGACATAAAACGCCGTGTGTCGTTCAAGCGAATGAACATGATAGATGACGCATTCGGTGGAAATTTCGACATAATACTCTGCAGGAACGTCGTAATATATTTCACGGCAGACACAAAAGACAAGCTGTACAAGAAATTCTATGACGCACTCGCACCGGGAGGATATTTTCTTGTCGGCTCAACGGAACAGATTTTCGGCTACCAGAAAATAGGTTTTGTGTCGGCGGGGCCGTTCCTGTACACGAAAAAATAACCGCGAAATGAGGACTACGGGCAGTGTATGAATTTTCACTAACTCATTCCGTGAATGACGCTGTGCAGAAATTATGCCGCGATGCAGGCTGGAGCAGAGTCAGAAGAATTATGCTGAAAGTCGGCGGCTTGAGACAGATTAACCCGGAGTTGATGGCGTTCATTTTTGCGGCTGTCTCGAAAGGTACTCCTTCGGAAGGCGCAATATTTTCCGTGATGATGCTGCCCGTAACTGTGAGATGTACTTCATGCAAACGCACGGGAGTTCGTGATGACACTGAATTTTTGTGTCCGTATTGCGGGAGCAGGAACGTAGAATTAGTTTCAGGGAACGAATTTGGCATAGATCTTGAGGTAGAAAGTAATTTGTTCAGCCGTGAATGACGAATTGTGCCTTCTGTACTTTATGACAGCTCACGCGGCGTAAGGCAATATGCTTCCCCTCATGACAGCGTGCAGAACGTAATACGAGGTGTAGGGGTCAGTCGTTCGTCGTGAATGGCATCGTGTACCTCATGAACAGCTCGCAAGATACGGGACACGGAATATTCATTAACGACTCATGCTTTGCCGGCGAAAAAGTTAGGGAGGCAGGAAACAAAATATATTAACCATGAATGACAACAAAAAAAACATACTGCGCCAGCTCTCGAAAGTACAGCAGGAAGCAGTAACGTATATTGACGGGCCTTTGCTGGTGCTCGCAGGAGCAGGGAGCGGAAAGACCCGTGTATTGACTCACAAAATCGCGTGGCTTGTTGATGAGGGCATTGCTGACCCCGAAAACATCATGGCCGTAACCTTCACGAATAAGGCCGCCGGTGAGATGAGGACGCGCATTAACGCAATGATACCCGGAGATTGTGCACCGAAAATTCACGCCGGGACATTCCACGCTTACGGGCTGAATTTCTTGTTCCGGCACATTCGGGCGGCACAGGATTTCGCCGGGCTTCATGAGGGATTTACGGTGTTCGACACATCAGACAGCAGAGCACTCATCAAGGAACTCATGAAGCAGATGAACATCGACAAGGAAGACAACGACGCAAATTACGCATTCGACATCATCTCGAAGGACTATATGAGCTGGACGGTCATACCGCACGACACAACGATAGAAGACCCGGCATATTTCGAGCTGTCGAAAAAGTACAGAGCCGCACTACGGGAACGCAACGCCGTAGATTTCGACGACCTTATGATTTTGCCGCTGGAAATCATGAGGAAGGACATAATGCTGCGACGTTATGAGCAGGGGCGGATCAACTGGCTGTTAGTCGACGAGTACCAGGATGTGAACATGCCGCAGTACTTGCTGTTACGTTATCTTGTCGGCAATGACTGCACCATTAACGTAGTCGGGGATCCTGACCAGTCAATTTACGGCTGGCGTGGAGCAGACATAAGCATGATACTCAACTTTGACCGGGATTTTGACGGCGCAAAGACTATAGTGCTCGACGAAAATTACAGGTCAACGGGCAACATATTAGCGGCCTCGAACGCACTAATCCGCAACAATTCCGCACGCCTCAAAAAGAACTTGCACACACAAAGGACAGCGGGCGAAAAGATTTACACTCTCCTGGCGAGCAATGATTTTCAGGAAGCAGACTTTATCATTCAGGAAATAGAGAGGCTTCACAAAATCTACGGCTACGACTACGGACATATAGCGGTGCTCTACAGAATGAACGCAATGAGCAGACTTTACGAGAGCAAGTTCTTAGAGAACGGCATACCGTACAGAGTGATTAGAGGGTTATCGTTCTATGACAGAATGGAAGTTCGTGATGTGCTGTCGATATTGCGACTTGCCATGAATCCGAATGACACTGCCGCGCTCGAAAGGACTTCAAGTTTCGCGATAAAGGGAATGGGTCCGAAAAAACGCGCTGAATGGGAAGCATGGATTGCGGCACAAAATGAAGCTCCTGCTGAAATCTGGAAGCTCGCGGCGGGCGGGTAAAGGGTCAGGCAGGGGAAGCGGTGAGAGTCTTTGCCGGGCACATGAACAGGCTGCTTGAACTTGCGGAAGGCGGCATAAAACCGACAGTAGACTACATTCTGCAGGACATGAATTATGAAGCGTACCTGAAACTTCATGACCCGGACAAATACCGGGACAGGCTCGAAAACGTGAAGGAACTGAAATCCATTGTGCAGGGCGGCGATCTGTCAGAAGCACTTGCTGAAGCGGCACTATACACCGACACCGATACTACTGACGCAGAACACACGAGCGCGGTCGGACTTCTCACACTTCATGCGTCGAAAGGCTTGGAGTTCCCTGTAGTGTTCATAGTGGGAATGGAGGAGGAAATTTTCCCGCATTCACGCTCAAAGGACAACGACGACGAACTGGAAGAGGAGAGAAGACTATGCTACGTCGGAATGACCCGTGCGGAAGAGAGGCTCTACATGACAGCGGCAAGATCCCGGAGGTTATTCGGTGCGGTCGTTGAACATGATGTGTCCCGCTTCCTGTACGAGATACCCGACGAGTGCAAGCAGACCGACGACAGGGGAAAGGGCACAAAGGACAGATTTTCGCAGCGTTTCGGCGGCAACAGGAGAAGGAATTATTATGGCGGATACTCGAATTACGGTGGTTACGGGGGACATCGGGGCTGGTAAGTCCACCGTCAGCGGTATTCTTGCCCGCAATATGAACGCCGTATCACTCAACGCTGATATTGCCGCAAAAAATTTATGGCTTCATGATGACGTGAAGAGTATTTTTGTTTCGCGATGGGGCGCGGGGATTCTTGATGCTTCCGGGAAAATCATAACGCCGGAACTCTCACGCCTCATTTTTTCGGACAAAAGAGAGTATGATTTCTGCTGTGCGATAATTCACCCTCTTGTGATGAGTGAGCTTGAACAACAGACACGCGGTGCCGGAGTGTTTGTCGTCGAGATACCATTACTGCCGGAAGTCGGGCGGCCTTCATGGGCGGAAAGAGTAATTTATGTTGCGGCGGAGTTTTCTGTGAGGGCGGCAAGGTGTCGTGAGTCGCGCGGGTGGAATGAGGAAGAATTATTGCGGCGGGAAAAATTTTTGCTCCCTCGTGAACAGAGAATGAATGCCGGTGATTGTGTGCTTCATAATGACGGCGATATTTACGAACTTGCAAGAGAGATTACAGCTCTATGAAGGCTCACGAGGTATCAATCGCGCGGGTGGAATGAGGAAGAATTATTGCGGCGGGAAAAATTTTTGTTCCCACGATAACATCATGACAGCGATATTTACGAACTTGAAAGAGAGATAAAAACTTTATGAGAAATAATGAAGTACCTGAAAGAAAAAATATCCCTGAAAAAGACAAATGGGATCTGGAAGCTATATACGCAAATTTCGACGAATGGCAGAAAGCATATGATGATACTTCCGCAAAAGTAGAAGCATTGAAGGAGTACGAGGGCAAACTCGGCGGAGGCTCTCACATTCTGCTGGAGTTCATAAAGGCGGACGAGGCAGTTTCGCTCGAACTCAACAAGTTATACGCTTATGCCAACATGAAGAGTCATGAAGACCTGCGCGAGGCCAAACCCCAAGAACTCGCCGGGCTTGCGGAGAGTCTGCTGGTGAAATATTCTGCGGCTGTTGCGTTCTTTGAGCCGGAAATTCTTGCGCTCCCGCATGACTACATCAACGACTGCATAAAGAACGAACATGAACTTACGCGCTACGAGTTTTTCTTCAGAAAGTTATTGCGTGAACGTGAACACATATTGTCCCATGAGCTTGAAGTGTTATTAGCGAAGGTCGGCGAACTTACTTCTGTCCCGGAAAATGCATTCACTCTTCTCACCGACGCTGATATGAACTTCCCGGACATTACTGACGAGGACGGCAACACATCAGAACTCACAGAAGAACGCTGGTACAGGTACAGCAGAAGCACGAACAGAGAAGTCCGCAAGAGTGCGTTCATGGGCATCTACGGGACTTACGCAAAGCACAGGAACTCAATAGCGGCACTGTATGCAGGCTCCGTGAAGGGAGATATATTCTACGCAAACGCAAGAAAGTACGCGAACTCCCTCGACATGGCATTATTCGGTGAGAACGTCCCGGAAGATGTATATAGTCATGTCGTCGACACCGCAAAAGAATATTCCGCTCCACTCATGCACAGACTGGTAGCACTCCGCAAAAAAGTTCTCGGCCTCGATGATTTTCACTTCTACGATGTCAACGTTCCCATTTCCGACGAGCCTAAAGAGGAGATTTCTTTTTCCGACGCTGTAGAACTTGCTGTGAAGGCTCTAGCTCCTTTGGGTGATGATTACGTGAGAGATTTCCGGCGGGGAGTGTCTGAACGGTGGATTGACATTTACGAGAACAAAGGCAAACGCAAGGGCGCATACTCTTGGGGTGCTTACGGAACGAAACCGTACGTGCTGCTGAATTACGACGGGACGCTTCATGATGTCTTTACGCTCGTTCACGAAATGGGACACAGCCTGCACAGTTATTATTCGCGGGAAAATCAGCCTCAGGTTTACGCCGACTACACCATACTACTTGCTGAAGTTGCCTCAACGACGAATGAAGCCTTGCTGCTTGAGTACATGCTGAAGAACTCCGACAACAGGAAGTGGCTGCTGAATTACTATTACGACATGGTACGGACTACATTTTTCCGTCAGGCAATGTTCGCTGATTTCGAGCGTCAGACACATTCATACGCGGAGTCCGGCGGGATATTGACCCCTGACTACTTGTGCGGGTTATGGCGGAAACTTAACGCTGACTGTTACGGGCCGGACATGACGATAGACGACGAACTTTGCGCGGAGTGGGCGAGGATACCGCATTTCTATTCTGCTTTCTACGTGTATAAATACGTTACGGGTTTCACGGCGGCTAATGCGTTTGCGTCGGCGATACTCAATCACGAGGAAGGAGCAGTCGAACGCTACAAGAAGTTTTTGCAGAGCGGCGGAAGTGATTACAGCCTGAATATATTACGTCGTGCAGGGGTTGATCTCACGAGCAGGGAGCCGTTTGAGCGCACAATGAAATTCTTTGAGCAGAGATTGAACGAGGGCTTCAGGGAATGGGAAATATAAAGTTAATCGCGTTTGACCTCGACGACACTTTATTCAACGCAAAGAAAGAAATCACCCCCCGTACTCTTTCCGCTCTCGAACGTGCCGCAAGCATGGGTGTAGAACTCGTCCCGGCAACAGGCAGATTCTGGCACGCTGTCCCGGAAAACGTGAAGGCGTTGAAGTTCGTACACTACGCAATAACCCTAAACGGAGCAGAAATTTTTGATGTCCGCGAAAAAAAATCACTAGGGAAGTTCGAGATAGATTTACGGCGTGCGGAGACTATGTGCAGGGTATTTGATGATTTACCCGTTCTTGTATGATTTCGTTGCTGACGGACTAGGCTACATGAAGCGCGAACACTACGAACGATTGAGCGAGGTAACAATAGGCGATTGGCAGAGAAAAATAATTCAGGACTTACGCAAGCCCGTAGATGACATTATCGCCGCCATGAAAAACTTTCACGGTGTACAGAAAATGCAGATATACACCCTCGACAAAACACTACGCGCTGACCTCCTGAAAGCACTCCCGAAAGTGTTTCCGGGAATATTATTCACGTCGTCCGTTCCGAACAACATCGAGATAAACGACATCAACGCGAACAAAGGCCGGGCACTGAAATTCATTGCTGACTATGTGAACATTCCGATAGCGTCAACTATGGCATTCGGGGACGGCCTCAATGACACGTACATGATTTCTGCGGCAGGCGTGGGCGTGGCTATGGGCAATGCGTGCGACGAACTGAAAGATATTGCCGACTACGTTACTGCTTCATGCAACGATGACGGAATTGCGGAGGGTATCAGCAAATTTTGCTTCTGACATTCATAACGATAACTTTGTGCCTTCTTGCCGAACATGCTGTGAGATTACTGCTTCATGACATCGTAACTTTGAGCTGCAACACCGGTGCGGCTTTCGGGATTTTCGGGGACGTGCCGGGATTTACGCTCATGCTTTCCGGGATTGCGTGTGCTGTGATTGTGTGTGCGTGCCTGTTCGTGCGCATGAAGAGAACTTTGCGGCTTGGCCTGGCTGTGATGGCGGGAGGGGCATTGTCGAACTTTCTTGAGCGCGTTGTGCTCGGTCATGTCATCGACTGGATACCCTGCCCGTTCATAAATCTCAACTTCAACATTGCGGACGTGGAAATTTCTTTGGGTGCGCTGATTGTGTTTCTTGTGCTCATAAACGAAAACTCCCCCGAAAAAACTTCAGGGGAGCAGTGATATTATTTCTACCTCATGAGGTCGGCGATAGTGATACCCTCGAAAAAGTCATTAATCATCCCGCCGAGCTTCTGCCACATCGGGAGCGTCCGACACTTTTCCGCACGGGGACAAGTATTCGGCGAACACGTCAGGCACGCAACCGGCGCAAGTTCCTCATTCATTGCCGCAAGCACTTCACTCACACTGTAGCTTTCCGGCAGTCCGAAAAGACGATAACCTCCGCCCCTGCCGTGCTGGCTGTCGACAAAACCATTGCGCGACAACATAGCAAGTAATCTCTCCGCGTACTTCTGCGAAACTTCCTGACGCTCTGCAAGCTCCTGCGTCGTGATGTAGCCTTCACCCTGATTTTCTGCGAGGTCAACAAGAAAACGTAGTGCGTATCTCCCGCGCGTGGACACCAACATTATTTTACGGCCTCGAAACCGTGAGCCAGATCCGCGATAATGTCATCAATATGTTCTGTGCCGATTGAGAGACGTATTGTCGTCGGACGAATGCCGCAAGCAAGTAATTCTTTCTCGTCAAGCTGTGAATGCGTCGTTGAAGCCGGGTGAATCACAAGGGATTTTACGTCGGCAACGTTCGCAAGCAGTGAGAACAGTTCGAGGCTCTCCGTGAATTTCTTTGCTGTGTCGGCTGTCCCTTTGATGTCGAACGTGAATATTGAGCCGCCGCCGTTCGGGTAATATTTCGCGTATAACTCCTTCTGCTTTCCTGTTTCGAGTGAGGGGTGATTGACTTTTGCGACCTGCGGATGATTTTTCAGGAAGTCTACAACCTTCAATGCGTTTTCTACATGACGCTCAACACGCAATGAGAGAGTTTCAAGCCCCTGTAGCAACAAGAACGAATTGAACGGCGACAAACACGCTCCCTGATCCCGCATTAACGTGGTGCGGAGCTTGATGATGTACGCGATATTCCCGGCCGCCTGCGTGAACACTACACCATGATACGACGGGTTCGGTTTCGACAGTCCCGGGAACTTGTCATTCTGTGCCCAGTCGAAATGCCCGCCATCAACTACAACTCCGCCCATAACAGTACCATGACCGCCGATAAATTTCGTTGCAGAGTGCACGACGATGTCAGCTCCGTATTCTATCGGCCTGCAAAGGTAAGGAGTAGCGAACGTGTTATCGACAATGAGGGGTATGCCGTGTTTGTGTGCGATTTTCGCGATGGCTTCAAGGTCTACAACGTCAGAATTCGGATTGCCGAGTGTTTCGGAATAAAGTAATTTTGTGTTGGGCTTTATGGCTTTCTCGAAATTTTCGGGGTCTGCAGGGTCGACAAATGTAACATCAAGTCCCTGTTCCTTGAGAGTGTTCGCGAAAAGGTTGAACGTCCCGCCGTAAAGATTGACCGACGACACTATATGATCTCCTGCTGTTGCTATGTTCTGTACAGCGTAAGTTATCGCCGCCGACCCTGAAGCCGCAGCAAGTGCCCCTGCTCCTGACTCTAGTGCCGCAATTCTCTTCTCGAAAACGTCATTTGTCGGGTTCATCAAGCGCGTGTATATGTTGCCGCCTTCCGTGAGCGCAAAACGTCCTGCTGCTGTTGCCGAGTCCTTGAACACGTATGATGTCGTCGCGTAAATCGGTACTGCTCGTGCGTCGGTTGTCGGGTCGGGGGTTTCTTGTCCTGCGTGAAGCTGTATTGTCTCGAATTTGTACTTGCCCATGAATTTCATTCCTCTCTCATAACATACTTTGATAGTGTGCGAAATTTTACAGGCAAAAATTTTTCTGTCAAGCTCCCCCAAAATGAATAACTTTGTCGTAACTATCAAACGTCCGACGTACAAAGCTCACGCCGCGCACTTATACCTGCTCCCAAAACGTAAAACATTCTCATACCCCATCAAGCCCCCGGCACGCTATCACTTCACACTCACGCACTACACATGCCCGCACCCGAAACGTAAAACTTTG
>CAJOED010000093.1 GCA_905233335.1 uncultured Synergistales bacterium | reverse complement strand
CTGCCTTCTTGAACGAAAATGCTTCCGCCGCAGGAACACACAGCATCATAACAAGCACAAGGAACGCAACTAATCTTTTCTTCATGATGTGAATACCTCCATGTGAAAAATTTTTCCTGACGTAAATATTATCACAACAACGATAAATTTTTGGTACTGTGTCCGTATCGAAACAGCGCGTTCATATACCGGGTCAGAACACAAACCACAAACGCGCACTCTGAATAACGACAAGCACGTAATTTTTTGCGTCAGTGTCCGTGAGGTTGCACGTTCATATACCGGGTCAGAACACAAACCCCAAACACGCACTCCGAATAATGAGCCGCACGTAATTTTTGCGTTAGTGTCCGTGTGGCTTCAGGTCAAGCATAGCATGTTCATATACCAGGTCAGAACGCAGCAGAAACACAAAGCACACACTCAACGGAATAATCGCGAGCCAAATAGTTTTTTCGCCGAGATACCTTCCCGCAAACGTCGTAACTGCTCCTCCCATGAAGAACGCAAGAATTATCCTGGCGTGCCGTCCTGCCTTTGTGCGGGCTTCCTGTTCCTGTTCGTGATGCATGATTATACGCGCTATGCTTATGCCGATCTGCCTCACGTGATTCGTTACGAACGTCGTAGCCATCGGTATGCCTTCTGCCTGACGGAACGTGTTGAACTGCATGGAGCACAGAAAGCATATTATCACCTGCACAAGCTGATCCGGCCAAGTGAACGGTATAAATCCTATCAGGAACAGAACGACAATCTCAATCCCAACTAACATAGTGTCCCACCGTATGAAGTGAGTGCGCCTGACTTTTTCCGGCAGAATTTCTGATAACACTGTGCCGAGTATATACGCCGTGAATGGTACGAGGTAATACAGCCCCTCGCTGATTTTTCCGCGACCGATTGCCGCCGACATTTTTACGACATTCCCGGTCTGGGCGTTCGAGAAAACTTCACCGCGCAAATTGTACGTGTACAGTCCCATGATGCCCGCCGCTATCGTCAATAACTCAAAGATATAGTACTTCTCGCAAGTCAGATAGAACTCACGGTGCAGCTCCCTATGAAGTTCGTTAATTTTTGCCTGCATTATTCACACAACCTTTCTTGAACGGACACAACGCGCAATTCTTCACGTTAGCTTCATACGACCCGGACGCGCAACATTCCGCCGCATGTATCACTCTCTCACGTATCCCCGAAAAATCACTGTATGCATTCCCGACGAATTGTCCCTCACGCAGAAACGCTATGCATGTGTTGACCTCGTCAGCCCCGGTGAGTTCGTGAACAGCAAGAGCGTAGAACTCTAACTGCGACTCATACAGGCCGGGCGGTGCGTCATTAATTCGCGTTATCTTGTAGTCTATTATGCTGTTGCCGTAGAGTGCGTCAATAGCTCCCGCAAGAATAGTGCTGTCATTGAGGCGTAACCTGAAGGATTTTTCTCTCTGTACGTTCGGAATGCCCATCAACTTACGGCCAAGCTCCGACCCCGCAAACTTCATGAGCCATTCACGCAAAGAGTTCTTGCCTTCTCGATTACTCCATGCAGGGCGCAAGTATCCCGGAAGTTTTCCCCTCGTTGCCCGGTCAAAAAGCAGCGTATCAAGTTCCGACTCGTAATTTTCGTTCTTCGGCCAGCGGGATAATACCCAGTGCGCAAGGCTTCCGAGTTCCGCCCCTCCTGCAAAATCATCATCGGAGTAGTCATCATTCGGATTTTCCCACGAGAGAGTCAGACCCTGCCGGTAACTTCTACGCCACGCGAACGGGCACCACTCGAACAGTGAGAACGAACTCGCAGAAATCTGGCGCAATGAATTTTTCGTGTGAATTATGCTGACGGGCTGTAAGGGCTTGGCCTCTTCCGTGAAAATTACGGGCTGTGCTTCAACATCATCAACATATTCCGGCTTCACCTCGTCGGGGCTGACACTGTCAAGCAAAAATTTCGTCCATGTGTTCGGGTGCGGGTCTCCTGTAGCCTCATCAACGAGTCCGCAAAATATCAGGCTGTCCTGTGCTCTTGTTGCCGCAACGTAAAACAACCTCTCTTCTTCTTCCATGTCTCCGCGTTCGGACAATAATTTTTCCCATTCCGACAGTTTCGGGGTTATGTCTGCTTCTACGTCGTCAGGGAGATTAGCGAACACCAAGCCCATTTCACGCGACGGACGCAACGCATTACGTTCTGAATTTTTCTGTGTGCGGGACTCAAAAATTACTGTTACGGGGTACTCAAGACCTTTTGCAGAATGAACAACACCGAGCTTCACGGCATTTTCGCCCTCATCGTGCCATGCAGGCTCCTCATAGCTTACCTGATTACGCACCGCACGCATGAGCCATTCAGCACAGGCAGTGAGTGTTGACGTTCCGCCGCCCTGAAAATCACGGGCAATAGACAGCGCAAGACGGACATTACGCAACGCCCGGAGTCTGTCATTCTCACGATAGCACGACAGCCACGAGCGATTTTTGTCGTACACCTCAATAATTCCTGCAGGGCCTTCAACCTCACCGACCAACGCAAGATACTCAAGCCGTGAATATGCTTCCGGGAAATTTTCGCGTATGAGGTCTATGGGTTTGTGTTTCTCGTCAGCAAGGGTTAAACATTTCGTGATTGTGTCGTCCTCACTGACCCCCGAAAAAGGAGACATCAGCCACCCCGCCACCGCAAAATTATTCTCGAAATCTGCCGCCGCCCGCAACATGCATACTACATCACCGACTTCACCGCGCCCGAAAAAGTCAGTGCTCCTATCCTGTATGGACTTTATGCCGAATTTCTCTAGTGCTTCTTCAAGTACCGGGTAAATGCTCCGTGAACGTGATAATATCGCAAAGTCAGAATATTTCACCGGGCGTATGATTTTCTGTGCTTTGTCCCATACTGTACGGCCTTCACTCACCCATGTATATATTTTCTGCGCAAGATTTTCCGCGAGAACTTTCCGGGCGTTTGGGGTGGAGTTCCTGTTGTGTTTCGCCAATATCACCTCGAACACCGGCATAGTTATAGCGTCCGAATTGCGTTCACTGTCAATTTCTGCCGCGCGAATTTCCTTATAGTGCAGGTTGTTCATGACTTCAGAGCGTCCGAGTCCGTCGCGCCATAAACGGGAGAATATTTTGTTGATGAGTGCCAATAATTTTTCGCGTGTCCTGAAGCTGGTATCTAGTTCTATGTTTTTCTCGGCGTTCTTGATGGTCTGTGCGAAAAGTGAAGGGTCAGCGTGCCGGAATTTGTAGATTGACTGCTTGTAGTCCCCGACCGCAAAAAGTCCGCTGTCTTCTCCCTTCAGTGCCTCAATCATCGCGAACTGTATAGGATCCGTATCTTGAAACTCATCTACTAGTATGTGTGCAAATTTGCGCCGGACATCACCTTTTGCGATTGCGGCTCGTGCGTGGGTTATCATGTCGGAGAACGAGAGAAGTCCGCGTCGTGTCTTCATGGTGTCCCACATTCCCCAGCACAGTGCACAGAACTTCATGAGGACACTGCGCATTCGTTTTTCCTGTTCTGTTATGGGAGCGTCGAATTTTTGCGTGATGTCAGCTATTATTTTCGGGCGTGTCTTTCTCCATTCACTTAATGTCATGCCGAGATAGTCATCTTTGAGCGTGGTGAAAGGTTCTCCCCTGCCTGTAATATCTCTGTCGGTCATTATGCGGGTGTAAAAGTGCTGTAATGCTTCGGGGTTTTCGGGACTGTTGAGCACCTGCCACTGCAACAACTCATTGAGCCTTGCGCCTGCTCCATAGGGATTTTTCGCTCGCGGAAGAGATATATTCTCCCAAACGTCCCAAACCTGCCGCCACTCATCAGCAAGAATACTCTGCACTTTGGGCTTGGCCGTCTCTATCAGCAGCTCGTCATTTTCCGCCCATGAAAGCATTTCTCTCCACGTGTGCCCTGATGACGCGTGAAGTTCTGCCGTGTATTTCGCGAAATTACTCATGACCCCTGCCCGCCATTTTGACACAGCAGCACCGAAATATTCATCAGCATCAAGAAATTCTGCAGCCTCACGCAAAGTCTTATCGCCGTAAGCCCGCGCAAGCTCCCGTAAATTTGCGAACTCCGTAGCGTTCTTTATGCTCTCCCAAAAATCTTCTTCCTGCCTCGTCGTAATGACTGAAGCCATCGGGTCAATATCGAGCGTAAGCCCTGACTCCCTGATTAACCTTGCCGCGAATGAATGAATAGTAGAAATCCATGTGTCAGACAGCCCGTTGATGACTGCGCGTTTACGTTCTGTGTCATCGAGTGCGTCAAGTTCTGAGCGGAGTCTGTCCTCGATACGCTGCTTCATGTCTCCTGCGGCGGCTTCCGTGTAAGTCAGAGTGAGTATGTCGGACGGTGAAAGTTCTCCACTGTCAAGCAATAACCGAACATAACGCCCTGACAGCACCCAAGTTTTTCCTGTTCCTGCGCCTGCACCGACGGTTATAGTTTTGTTGTCGGCGAGTACAGCGTCTCTCTGGCCTTTGGGTGTTCCGGGTGGAAGCGAAAAAGTCATTGTGTGTCATCTCCTTTTCGTATTATGATAGCGCATAAAAAAAACTGACAGAGAATAAATTTCCCTGCCATGAAAAATATTACTGGGAAATTGCGCCTACCGGGCATGTTGATACGCATGTTCCGCACTCCACGCATGAACCTGCATCTACTTTTGCTTTGCCGTCATTCACGGAGATAGCTGAAACCGGGCACGCACCTACGCATGACTCACATCCTACGCACGCATCCTGATCCACTACTGCTTTTGCCATAATATATTTTCCTCCCCTCGTAATGTTCTTATTGCTAAATCGTTTTATGTCTTCAAGCCCCTCTGCTTGTTGACGAAATGCATTATATCACAAGCCTTCATAAAAATCCGCTGTTTGACTGTACAAATATCATTTGTTATTTTTTCGGGCTGGGAATTACTATAATATACAGCAGTAAATTTTTATGGAAAGTGATTTTATGTTTTGGCTTCAAATAATAACATTGTAGAACAAATACAAAACTCCATCGACATCGCTGACATTATCGGCGAACGTGTGAAGCTCAGAAAATCCTCGCGGGGCTACATGGGCTTGTGTCCATTTCACAACGAACACACTCCGTCATTCCATGTTTACACCGACACACAGAGCTATTATTGTTTCGCGTGCCATGAAGCCGGAAATGTCTTCTCATTCCTCATGAAGCTCGACGGTCTCACTTTCCCGGAAGCACTAGAAATTCTCGCTGAACGTGCCGGAGTTGCGCTGAAACAATACACTCGGGACAAAAATTCACGGACACTCTATGACGTTATGAACATTGCGGCGGAGTTCTTCACAAAATGCCTTCTGTCATCACAGGGAACTGCGGCGCGTGCGTACATGAAGCGTCGTAACATGGGAGCGTCCGACGTTGGGAAATTTTCGCTGGGTTATGCTCCGAACTCATGGGACGCACTCACTAATTACTTGCGGAAGGCAGGAATTACCGACAAGATGATACTTGATGCAGGACTCGCGCTCGAAAATTCGCGGGGGATATATGACCGTTTCAGGGGGCGGCTGATTTTCCCGGTGAAAGATGTTGCAGGGAGGGTTATAGCGTTCGGTGGGAGAGTGATTGACGGCGACGGCGCAAAGTACATCAACAGTCCTGAAAGCGAAATATACAGCAAGCGGCGAAACCTCTACCTGCTGAACGACGCAAGAAAATTCATACGCGAAAGACGACGCTCTATACTCGTTGAAGGGTACATGGACGCATTGAGGCTTCACAAGGCGGGATTCGGTGAGGCTGTTGCTTCTTTGGGAACGTCATTAACGGGAGAACAGGCCGAGCTTCTCTCAAGTTACGCTGAAAGGTGCTATATCTGCTACGACGGCGACACAGCAGGACAGAACGCCACTATTCGCGGAATGTACATTTTGCAGACACACGGACTCGATGTACACGTTGTGAATTTGCCCGACGGCCAAGACCCCGATGACTTTCTCACGGCGAACTCCCCCGAAAAGTTCGAGCAGGCATTACGGGACGCACGGCCTCTTGTTGTTCAGCACATAGAGGTATTGAGGCCGAAACTTTCTGACCCGATGACACGCAAGCAGACACTCAATGAGTTATTTTCGGGATTGTCGGAGCTGTCGCATGATGAGGTTTTGCAGTACAAAGCACAGTTGAGTGAAGCTACTCTTCTCCCGCCGTCGGAGCTTGAGAAAAAAATTCTGCACGACACAAAAGAACTTCACACGGACAACAGCAAAGCTCCCGTGAAAGCATACGATGATTTACCCGAAGCGGCATTTTGCGCTATGATTTTGCGTTCCCGTGAATGCCGCCTGAAGGTGAAGCCGGAAGATATATACACGCTCCTGAAGAGTAATACAGCACAGCAAACAGCATCAGCAATTCTCGACGACAACCCGGACACACTGCCCGTTATGTGGCTGACGACAGGGGACACGGAGAAGACAGCACTAATCGCGCGGGGTGAAGAGTTCTGCAGGAGCATCAGCGGCGACAAGTGGCAGAAGATTTACGGCGAACTTATGACGCGGGCAGTCAACGAACGAATGAACGAGATACGCGCAAAGATGACTACGAACAGTGCGACGCTGTCAGAGCTTCAGGAACTCTGCAAACTACAG
This sequence comes from uncultured Synergistales bacterium, assembly GCA_905233335.1. Lineage (GTDB taxonomy): Bacteria > Synergistota > Synergistia > Synergistales > Aminobacteriaceae > JAFUXM01. Next base: position 3,677 of record CAJOED010000093.1, on the reverse strand, counting down.
AAACAGAAAGACATGTATATAGTATAATTTGCACATGAACGAGAATATCAATCCCATAAAGAGACTAGGAATATATGCGGCTGACAGGCTCACGGCGAAAATGCCCGGCTTAATCTTCCGTGCACAGCGTGAAGGGACTACCGGCCTCAATGCACATCTCGAAATTCTTACGGAGAATAATTCGTCGGGACGTGTCGTGGGTTTGCGTGTTAGTACGTCGGGAGAAGCAGAGAAATCCGCAAGGGGTTATGTCTGTGTCGGTGATATGGAGACGGCCGCTTACTGGCTGCAGCATTCACTGCCTGTTGTCGTGATGGTATACGAGCACGAACGCAATCGCATCTTATGGGAGTCAGTAACGACGGAAAATCTTGAAGTGTCCGGCAAAACATGGGAGGTAGTAGTCCCGTATGAGAACGAATACGGAACAGAAGAAGCCGCACATACAATCGCTAATCTCACGTGCACAAGTCCATACTTAGCGCGTCTTGCACTCGACAAGGCACTAATGGAGCTGATTAACGATGGGCGGGAAATATTCCTGGAGCTTGACGAGTGGATCAACCAGCCGAGCGCACGGGGAATTTTGCGGCTGTGCATAAACGGTAATGACGGCGGAGTGTATCAGTGGCCGTTCCAGACAAGCCCGGACATGCCTCATGTGTTGCGTCTGCCTTCTCTTTTCCCCTGGGCAAGTCTTGAGATCGACGAGGAGTTTTACCGCGAAAAATCTTTGCGCATTCCCGAACATAACACACTTGCACCGTACACGATAGAGTCAGGAGAGATTGCGCGCTTCCGTTTCAGTCTGTCGCTCAATGAACTTGGCCGGGCGTTTCTTGCGTCTGAACCGTACATATGCAGGGGGATTTTCCCGGACAATAACAGCAGGGGTTACGGTGAAGAGTACGAGTCCGGGTTGAAGTTCATGCTGTACAGTCAACGCTAGAAAAATACTACACCACCTTTTGAGTGCGTTATTATGTTATCGCTCGCAAGTGTCTCTTCGCTTCTGTCATCCTTCTGCCTGATGAATATTACGCCGGGCTGTAATGAACGCTAGAAATATGTTACGTCATTTTTGGAGTGCGTTATCACATTCCGCAAATTTTCGCTCGCAAGTATCTCTTCGCTTCCGTCATCCTTCTGCCTGATGAATATAGCTCCGGGCATGGGCGATAACTTCTTCAGCACATTCACAGCTTCACTATACCCCGAAATCATGAACGCCGTAGCGAGTCCGTCCGCCAAACTTCCGTCGGGAGTAACGAGAGTAACAGACAGCAGGTCGCTCATGATGGATTTTCCCGTCTTTGCGTCGAAAAAGTGAGAGTACTTTCTGCCGTCCACCACCTTGTAGCGTTCGTAATTCCCCGACGTAATCACAGCACAGTCATCGACATCGAGAACAAGCGCAGGGACTCCGTAAGGCTGAAGGGGATCCCTGACACCTATACGCCACTTTGAGCCGTCTTCCTTTGTGCCGACGACCTGAACATTTCCCCCGAGATCTATTATGCCGGACTTCACCCCGTGAACTTTGAGCATGTCGGAAATTTTCCGTGAGGCATACCCCTTCGCAATGCCGCCCAAGTCAAGAACACAGCCCGGACGCGTGAGGTATATATTGCTGTCGTCAATTTCGAGGTTGCCCATGTCGCTCAACGAGAGAGCAGCATCGAGGCTTTCAGGTGAAGGGATTGTGTTATCGGCACGGTTGATTTTCCATAAGCGCGTTACTGCTCCGATTAACGGGTTGAACACTCCGCCGGTGATGTCGTAAAGTTTTTTTGCGTCATTCACGACCTCTATTACTTCAGGGGGAGCAGAATATTTTTCACGTCCTGCCAGTGAATTTATGCGCGATATGTCCGACGAGGGATTATACATTGAGAGCTGGTTATCGAGTTTTGCGAGTAATTCATATGCGTCATTGAGTGCGTCGTTATTCTTTGAGTAAATCGTTATGCGTATGATTGTGTTCATTGCGAAACCTTCGCGGGTTTGTTCAGCGTCCGACCGTAAATAGAACGACAATAACCCGGCCAAGACCAATAGAGCTGATAAGAAAATTCTGCGTTTCATGAAAATATTTCTCCTTTGTGAAATATCCCATATTATATAATTACGGCAAAACTTTTCACTTTCCACGACAAGAAGGGAGATAAACAAAATGGCGTATTACATCGGCGTAGACATCGGCGGAACTAACCTCAAAGCAGGAGTTGTTGACGACAGCGGCGCAATACTCGGTGAAGCGAGCGTCCCCACAGGAGCAGACAGACCTCAGGACGTTGTGTTGCAGGACATATTGCGGGCTGTGAGAATGTCGGTTGAGGCGGCAAAGATTGACCCTCACGAAATCACCGCGGCGGGTGTCGGCTCACCGGGCGTTATCGACTCTGTGAACGGCATAGTAACCTACAATAACAATCTCGGCTGGAAAAATTTTGCGATAGGCCCGAAAATGAGCGAAACTCTCGGCGTTCCTGTTGTGCTTGAGAATGATGCTGATGCGGCCGCACTCGGTGAAGTCGTTGCAGGGTGCGCAAAGGGAGCAAAAAGCGCAATGATTATCACGCTCGGTACAGGTGTCGGCTCCGGCTTTGTGATTGACGAAAAAATATTTCGCGGCTGTGAGTTCGGACACATGGTCATAGCTTACGGCGGGAGAAAATGCACTTGCGGCCGTCATGGGTGCTTTGAGGCTTACTGTTCAGCAACGGGACTGATCAACATGACGAAAGAAGCCATAACCGAACACCCGAACAGCACACTGTCAGAAATCGCAAAACGTGAAGGAGTTGTGAGCGGTCATACAGTATTCGCGGCGGCGGACGAACAGGATCCCATAGCAATCAACATCATCAACGAATACACCGGGTACTTGGCCTGCGGGCTTGCGAACTTGATTAACGGACTACAGCCTGAAGTTATCGGTGTCGGAGGCGGTATCGGCAAACAGGGCGAGAGATTACTTGTTCCCCTGCGCGAGAAAGTCATTGCGGAAGTCTACGAGGGCATAAAGCCGAAATGCGCAAAAATCGTGAGCTGTACACTGGGCTACAAGGCCGGATTAATCGGTGCGGCAATGGCGGCAAGATAACATTCACGAAAACCCCCTGCCGTAACAACAGGGGGCATAAACTCATACTTACCCTATCAACGCAATAGCAACATCATTCACATTTGTCCCGGTCGGCCCCGTCATGAGTAACGCGTCAGCCTTCTTGAGTGCGTTGTATGCGTCATTCTCCTTCAGAACGTCCGAAATGTTCACTCCCTGCGCTTTGAGTTTTGCTTCCGTCGTACCGTCAACAATACCCCCTGCCGCATCAGTCGGGCCGTCTGTCCCGTCAGAGCCTAAAGACGCAATAACTACCCCTTCAAGCCCGGAAATTCCGACAGCAGAAGCAAGCGCGAACTCCTGATTGCGTCCTCCCATGCCGTGTCCCGTGAGATGTACGACAGTTTCACCGCCAGCGATAATTGCACACGGAGCTTTTATGGGTCGCCCTGATGTTTTGACTTCACGCGCAACAGAAGCCATGAATGCTCCTGCTTCACGAGCCTCACATGTCATTGTTGTAGTGAGTACTAGGGGGTTATAGCCTTTGGACTTTGCGATATTGCTTGCGGCCTCACACAGTGCTGTAACGCTTCCCGTGATGACTGCC
>CAJOED010000092.1 GCA_905233335.1 uncultured Synergistales bacterium | reverse complement strand
TTCGGCGGTAGTGAAACAGGATGACCCCTCGAAATCCGCAGGGGGTTGTCGTAGGGTTGATTTCTCCCCTGCAGAAAGGGGCGGGAGCAATGCTTAAAGACCTTACAGAGTTTGTTTTGGCCTGTGCCAAATTCTTGCTTTGTGCAGCGATCTTCATTCGCTCCATAAGAAAGAAATAATGCGCTTGTAACTTTTCTTCGGTGGTCTACATTTCGGTTATGAGTGCCCAACTCCTGACCGATGACCATTTTTTCTACTAGTCCGCGTCATCCCGGACTCTTCTCTTGATATTATAGCATTCACACAGCCCGTTTCATATCTCCCCTGCTCGTTACAATCTCATAGCCTATCTTGCGCATTCTGTTATTCAGGCACTCCCTGCATTGCGCGCTCTCTTCTCCCGTGCATATCTTGTTGTCATACAGCGCGTACTTCTTCCGCACACCCACCGGCGACAAGTTCGGCATTACGACATTCGCACCCGACATTATGCCCATCTCACGTCCGACCGGGTTAATCGTTCCGAGTGCTGTCGTGGCAGGAAGCAGTACAGGCGGGTAGATTAATCTTATGACCGACAGAAGATAGCAGGTTAGTTCGAGAGTTCCTGAAGGGTAATCGTGGAACGGTGTGTCCTTGTGTGGTATGAACGGCCCTATTCCGCACATTTCCGGCCTGAACTCCTCAATGAACTTCAAGTCCCGCGCAATGTCCTTCACTGTCTGATACGGACTGCCGACCATGAATCCGCACCCGACAGCATACCCAAGCTCACGGAGTTCGTGAAGACACTTCATGCGGTTATCGTACGACATCTCCGGCGGGTGAAGTTTTGCGTAGTGTTCCGGGCTTGCTGTTTCGTGCCGCAATAAGTACCTGTCAGCTCCGCACACCCTCAAGAACTCGTAACTCTCCCGCGAACGTTCACCCATTGAGAGCGTTACTGCACAATCAGAATGCCGCGCCTTTATTGCCCGCACAATTCCGCCGAGAACGTCATCTGTGAAGTATGAGTCCTCCCCGCCCTGCAGAACGAACGTCCGAAAGCCGAGTTCATACCCCTCATCAGAGCACGCGATAATCTCATCGGGAGTCAGCCTGTAGCGTTCACAGTGTGAGTTGCTCCGACGTAACCCGCAGTACAGACAGTCATTGCGGCAGAAGCTCGAAATCTCTATCAGCCCCCGAACAAATACATCTTGGCCGTAAATCTCTCGTCTGACCTTCACGGCGTAATTTCGGAGGAGCTTTGCGGAGTCGTCGTTTCTGTTCGCCACGAGAAATTCATACTCATCAACCATCAATGAATGAGTTGTTGCGAGCTTCTGAATGAGTGAGTACATGTTACTTTGAGAACGCCGTCTGCACCTTTACCCCGTCTATCTCCTTCAGCCGTTCGGATATTTCCGTGATAACTTCTTTCGGGGCTTCTAGTGCTATGCTGACTATAATATTCATCATTGCAACCCTGTTATCCATGTCGTAAGCCTCTATTTTGAGAACGCCGTCTTCACGCTCACGCCAGCAAGATTTCCGACACGCCCGGAGAGTGCCGAAATGACATCCTGCGGGGCATCGAGGGCTATGCTGATGATGTTGATGTTCTTGGGTCTGTATGGGAGTCCCATTCTGCCGATGATGCACTCTCTGTACTCGTGAAGTATATTGTTCAGCGTCTCAATCGATGACGTGTCCTCTACTATTATGCTCATTACTGCCACGCGCGTTTCCATTGTGCATTGCCTCCTATTTGTTGTCGGGGTAAAGTGCCGCTGCTACTTTGTCCGAAACCTCGAAATGCTGATAGTCCTTTACGCTTTTCCATTCGCCGCCCCACTCGAATCCGTGCTCGGTGAATAACTTGTAGCATAAATCGCCCGGCTCTATCTTGTAGCTGAAACTCTTTGTTCTGTCGGTGTAGGCTTCAGCAGTTGCGGGTTCGAGAATTTTTTTGCCGCCGACTTCCTTTATGTATGGATTATACAGCGTGTTGATGTCGACCGCGAGACCAAGACCGTGCTTTGAGATTTTCGTTGTGTGCGATATGAATCGGAAGTTGAAGCATGAAGAGTTGTTGTCGCGCATTGATGTCTCATCGTCAGCATCGTACTCATCAACGAGCCGTATTTTTTCTATCGGGTAGCCGGCCTCATAGAGCTTCATGAAAATATCAAGAACATCATGGGCTATATGTACGTTGCAGATAATTTCTCCGCTGTGTGTTTTGCCGTCTATGTCCTTGTGCAGAACATGAACATATCGCAGGTCATCAAGCGGGAGTGTGCAGTTGTCCTTGTATGACTTGCCCTTTATGCGCGCAAAAAGTTTTTCGTCAATCCTCGACACGTAGAAATCATTTTCAGCAGCAAAGCCCATCACGGGACACATGAATACTATGAACAGCAGAACGGAAATTATTTTTTTCACTTGTTACGATACTCCTTAGGGAAATAGTTTCAATTCGGGAATTGTAAAGCACGAAATTATAAATGTAAAGTTGTATACTTACTGCTAAAATATCAATCATTCATGGAAGGAGGCGCAACACAATCATGATTAGCATGAACAGTTACAGCCAGCTCGGACAGAACGGACTTGCTATGATGCAGGCGGCACAATCAACAGCAAACGCGGCGAGTTCCCAAATACTTGAGAGCGGAGGAGATCCCATGACGATAGCGGCGGCATCAATGGGACTCAGTCAGGCGAAAGTTCAGAACGCTGTCGGTGCGTGGCTCATCAAGACACAGAACGAAATGATGGAGCAGTCATTGCAGATTTTCGGCATCGGCACACAGCATAACGGACTGTATTAGCATTAACGGCCTGCTGTAACCCGGCGGGCTGTATTTTTACACACACATAAAGGGGGCTTTGTCTTAGTGGAGCAGACCCAGTACGAAAAACTTTCACTCATAAACGGCAGAATACATACGCAGTCAGGAATAGCGGCGAATATTACGTTCGAGCACGGCCGCATAGCTTCTATTGACGACGAAGCAGGAAACCTCAACGGAAAAATTATAGACCTTCACGGCAGGACAGTATTACCGGGATTTTGCGACACGGGGATTAACTTTTTGTCGTGGGCGGAAGAACAGGAACGCCTGAACTTGAGCAGTGTGCATTCACCCAAAGAATTTGCCGATGCTCTCGAAACATACTCACACGCCAACCCGAAGCCTTTACGCGGCTGGTATATTGCTCACGGAATGCCGGAGAACATTATTCTTTCACGCGACGACATCGACAGCGCAGTAACTTCACGGCCATGTGCGATAATTTACGCCGGCAACAATCACGCAGTACTGAACACTCCCGCAATGAACGAGTTTAACATGCCTCAGGACAACGTAGAGCTTGACGAGTTCACACAGCACCTTCCGGACTTGAGCGAGGAAGACATAATATATCTCGTGAAGAATTATGCTCCGAAAATCAGCGCGCTGGGAATTTCAGAGATATGGGCGGACTTTCACGGGGACGCAAAAAGACTTTGGGATATATTCTTCAACGACGCTTACGACCTCATGACGTTTCGTCTGCGATGTAATTTCGGTTTCGACAACGTGAATTTGCTGAATGAGTTTCTCTCGTCGGGACTGCGCACGGGGGACGGGCTTCCGTTCTGCAAAATCGGCGGGGTAATCGTCCGTGATACTCTCGACCAGCAGGAACAGAGAAACATGATATATTCGGCGCATTTGTCCGGGTGTCAGATAATCAGCGACAACAACAAGTACTGCCTGAACGTATTAGAGCGCGTCATCAAGAAAGTCCGAAAAAATACCCGTCATGTCCTGCGCAACTTCACGCTGAACAGTTCACTCATCGACCGCATGAGGCTCTTGGGACTCGGCGGAGTAATTCTTACGGGTCAGGGCTACGAACTTCTGCATGAGGCGTTCCAGAACGGGCTGGTGCTGTCGGGCGGTTCCGGCGATGTTCTGACTTCCCCCGTGAAAAATATCTCTGACCTCACAGCTAACGGCTTGAGCGCGGCGGAGGCTTTGAGTGTATACACGTGGGGGGCTTCATGGAACGGGAGCAGTGATTACCGACGGGGTGAACTTGCTGTCGGCAATGATGCGGATGTTGTCGTGCTCGAAAAAGATCCGTTCCTGGTACAGCCGGAAGAAATTGCCGGGATTGATGTAACTATGACATTCTGCGCGGGATGTGCAGTATATGATTCAGGAGCTATATAGAGGAGGAAATATTATCATGTCAAAACGTAGTGCGGGGATATTGCTGCCGGTTACTTCACTCCCGTCAAAGTATGGTATCGGTGATTTCGGTCCTGAAGCGTTGAAGTTTGCGGAGTTCCTTCATGACGCGGGACAAAGTATGTGGCAAGTTCTGCCGCTGACGACGATAGATGCGGGGTGCGGAAATTCACCCTACAGTCCAACGTCTGCATTTGCGGGGAATTATCTTCTTGTGAGTCCTGAAATGCTGATTGATGACGGCCTGCTGACACATGAGGAGCTGAAAAAGTTTGCGGCCAAGTATGACTTCACGAAAGACCCGGAAAAAGTAAATTACGAGGATGCTCGCGAGTTCAAGACGGAAATTCTCAACGCGTCGTACAAGCACTGCATGAAGGGTAATCATTCGGGGTTTGACGAGTTCAGGAAAAATACGGAATGGCTGTCAGGTTTCGCGACGTTCAGCGTGATTAAGCAGGTGCAGGGAGGAGCAGCGTGGTATGACTGGCCTGAAGAACTGAAGCACAAAGACCCGGAAGCCCTCAAGAAGTTTCGCAGGGAGTATTCAGAAGAGATAGCGCGTCAGGAGTTCTACCAGTATATATTTTTCGAGCAGGCCGGGAAACTTCACGAACATTTGAGAGAACTGAAGATCGAACTCATCGGCGATATTCCCCTGTACGTAACGCGTGATTGTGCTGACGTATGGCAGAACCCGGAATATTTCGACCTCGACGACGAACTCAACCCGGTAACAGTTGCTGGAGTGCCGCCTGACTACTTCAGCGCAACAGGACAGCTCTGGGGCAACCCGACGTACAAATGGGCGGCTATGGAGAAAGATAATTTTTCGTGGTGGGTGAAGAGGCTCAAGAATCTTTTCGGGATATTCGACCGCGTGAGGATAGATCACTTCAGGGGGCTGGTGGCGTACTGGGCTGTTCCCTACGGTGAAGAGACAGCGATTAACGGTGAATGGGTTGATGTGCCGTACAAGAAATTTTTTGCGGAACTCAAAAAGAATTTTCCTGATATGCCGTTTTGGGCAGAAAATTTGGGGATAATCACTCCTGATGTAGAAGAGTTGCGGAAAGAAATGAATCTTCCGGGAATGCTGATACTGCATTTTGCGTTCGGCAACCCTTGGGAAAACCCATACGCACCGCACAATCACACACGGGACAGTGTCGTATACACCGGGACTCACGACAATAACACTTCGCGCGGCTGGTTCGACAACGACGCAACGGAAAACGAGATAAAGAATTTTGCGTCATACGTCGGGCGTGATGTCATGGACGGGTATATATTCACGTCGGAAGTTACGAGGCTTGCGGTGAGTTCGGTGGCTGATACGGCGATAATACCCATGCAGGACTACTTGAGGCTTGGTCAGGAAGCAAGGGTTAACGTTCCGTCGACACCTTCAGGGAACTGGTCGTGGCGTATGGCACCTGACGCGATAGCTGACGGGCTTGCGGACAGAATACGTGCGGCGGCTCGGCTGTATGGGAGAATATAGCGGGGTGTGAGGTGTCCC
>CAJOED010000091.1:933-7864 GCA_905233335.1 uncultured Synergistales bacterium | reverse complement strand
ATACTCTGCTGTTGCTTTCAAGAGAGCTCTCATGCCCTCAAAAAATTTTTCATCAACGGTGGCGGTGTAAGTGTACTGTTCCCTGTATTGTCCTCAAAAAATACTCTGCTGTTGCATTCAAGAATGCTCTCATGCCCTCAAAAAATTTTTCATCAACGGTGGCGGTGTAAGTGTACTGTTTCCCTGACTGTTGCAATAATTTCGTGTAGTGCCCTCAAAAAATACTCTGCTGTTGCGTTCAAGAATGCTCTCATGCCCTCAAAAAAAATTCCCCCTCATTACTAACAAACAAACGAGGAGGAAATAAAATTTTTCGTTACCCTGCTATGATTTTGCTTCCCTTGATGAGATAGTCCATGCCGCTCCAAACCGTAAGAATCATAGCCGCCCACATTACAGCCATCCCGCCCGGTATGTTCAGAATGAGCATAATTAACGCCGCTATCTGACAGCATGTTTTGAGCTTTCCGCCTTTCGAGGCCGCTATTACTACGCCTTCAGCCGCCGCAACAAGCCGCAGTCCCGTAACAATGAACTCACGAGTGATTATTACCATGACAATCCACGCCGGAAGCCTTCCGAGTTCTATCAGTGCAAGCATTGCCGCAATCACGAGAACTTTATCTGCAAGTGGGTCTATGAATTTTCCCAGCGTAGTAACGAGCTTATATTTTCGCGCAATATACCCGTCGAATGCGTCAGTTATCGAGGCAACAATGAACACCGCCGCCGCAATAGCATCTCCCCAGCTCACGTCAGGAAGTCCCGCAATGGGAGCAGCAATCCGCAGGGACAGAAACAGCAGCACTAACGGCGCAAGGAACACACGGATCAAACTTAACGTGTTAGGGACATTGAAAACTTTTGAGCGCAAAATAGTTTCACCTCCGAAAGTTGATACTGTGAATTATAGAATATTTCAGCTCAATTTCGAGAGTTCTTCCCATAATTCTTTTTGTTTCGGTGTAATGTGCCGGGGGATTTCCACTCTCACACGAACGAACATATCGCCGTTGGTACCGTCTCTCTTGGGTATACCTTTACCGCGCAAACGCAACTTCTGCCCGTCCTGAATGCCGGGGGGCATCTTCACTGTTACGGAGCCGTTGAGTGTCTCCACGTGAATATCTTTGCCGAGTACAGCGTCGCACACAGAAACTTTCACGTCGCGCGTTAAGTCATTCCCGCTGACCTCGAAAATTTTGTGCGGGGCTATGTGTATGTTCACGTAAATATCTCCGCCGCCATCACTCTTTCCCGGAAGTTTTATCTGTGTTCCGTCCGTTATGCCTTTGGGAAGACGAACGTTCATTGCTTTCTTGTTGATCGTTATGCTGTACGTTCCGCCCTTCATGATGTCTTCAAGCGTGAGTGTCAGGTCGGCTTCTACGTCCCGTCTCATCGGCTGGTGCTGTCCCGAAAATATATCGCTGAAGTTCCCGAAATTTTTTCCCATTCCTCCTCCCCCGAATAACGTCTGGAAGAAATCGCTGAAACCTCCCATATCGCCGCCGAACTCTACGTGCTGCCAGCCGGGTGGAGGCGTAAAATCCTGGCCGCTCTGCCAGTTCATTCCGAGAGTGTCATATTTCTGTCGTTTGTCGGGGTCTTTCAGAACTTCATATGCTTCATTTATCTCTTTGTATTTTTCTTCTGCTCCCGGCTCCTTGTTTATGTCAGGGTGATATTGTTTCGCTAACTTCCTGTATGCCTTGCGAATATCGTCGGATTTTGCGTCTCGTGATACTCCCAAAATTTTATAGTAGTCCTTATACTGCATTGCTATTCTCTCTCTCTCCTATACTCGTTGACTATAATTAACCTTTGGCGCAAAGTCTAACACAACGCAACAAAAAAACAAGCAAAAAAATTACCCCCTCGAAAGGGGGCGTTACCATCATTATTACTTTCTGCCATCATTACTTTCTGCGCTTCTTCAGCATGTCGACGTAAACAGCAAGCAGTATCACTATACCTTTTGCTATCTGCTGCCAGAAGGAATTTAGTCCCAGCAAGTTCAAGCCGTTGTTCAGCACACCGATAATCAGAACGCCGATCATCGTAGACCCGATTTTGCCCACGCCGCCCGACATTGACGTTCCGCCGAGAACTGTAGCCGCAATCGCGTCCATCTCGAAGCTCTGTCCTGCTGTCGGCTGTCCCGATGCCATACGCGCACAGAGAACTACTCCCGTGAATGCCGCCAAGAATCCGCTCATCGTGTACACGAGCATTTTCGTACGCGCAACGTTCACGCCGGAGAATATTGCTGCTTTGTCGTTGCCGCCGACCGCGTAAACATGACGACCGAACCTCGTCTTGCTCAACAGAATTACGCACGCTATCAGGAACACGAGCATATATATTACTGGTAACGGTATAGGCCCAAGATACCCCGTGCCGATTATCTGGTACTCGTTAATCATCGCGCGAATAGGCTGTCCGTTCGAGTATATATACGCCGCTCCTCGTGCTATCTGCATCATTGCCAACGTTACTATGAAGGGAGGTATTGTCGTCTTCGCTATCATGAAGCCGTTGAACAGCCCAAGACATGTCCCGATGATTATTGCCGTTGCCACCGCTCCGGGAACAGAAAACCCGCTGTGCACGATAAGTCCCGCGCTCAAAGTCCCGGAAAGTGCAAGGATTGAGCCGACCGATAAGTCAATGCCGCCCGTGATTATTGCGAACGTCATACCGAACGCAAGACATGCATTTGATGACACCTGACGCAGTACGTTAATCAAGTTTCGCTGTGAATAAAATACTCCGTTCGTCGTGAATGATAAGACTACGCACATCGCAAAAAGCCCTATCAGCGTTCCCATGTTGTCTTTCAAGTAGCGTACTATTCCGTTTTGTGCCTTGATGTTGTTTTCAGGCGACATTTGCAGTTCCTCCTCCTGTTGCATAACGCATTATTAGTTCCTGGCTAAGTTCATTCTTGCTCAAGTTCGCCGTTACTTTCCCTTCATGCATGACTAACACTCTGTCCGACATGTTCAGGATTTCGGGAAGATCAGAGCTTATCATCAAGATAGCTACTCCCTGTTTCGCAAGCTCATTCATGAAGCCGTAAATCTCTGCCCTCGCCCCAACGTCAACACCGCGCGTCGGTTCGTCGAGGATTAACAGTTTCGGTTTCGTTGCCAGCCATTTCGCAATGACTATCTTCTGCTGGTTGCCGCCCGAAAGATTTTCCGCTAACTGTTCGGCTGTCGGTGTCTTGATTGCGAGTTCGTGAATGTATTGCGCGATTGTCTCATTCTCCTTCTTGGGATTGCCGAGCGGACGACCCCTGAAGATTTCGTGAAGCACCGTGAGTGTCAGATTGTACCCGACAGAATTAATCAGCACGAGTCCTTCTTCTTTTCTGTTTTCGGGGACTAAGGCTATACCGTTCTTCATTGCGTCCCTGACTGAACGTATATGTACAGGCTTCCCGTCAATCAGAATTTCGCCCGTGTACCTGTTGTCTATGCCGAAAATGCAGTGTGAGGTTTCGCTTCTTCCTGCTCCGACCAGGCCGGACATGCCGACAATCTCTCCTGCCCTGACAGCGAACGATACACCGTTCACGAACGGAGGGCTCACGAGGTCTTTCACCTCAAGCACAACTTCGCCGGGCTTCACCTCGTCTTTGAAGTACAATTGTGTGAGTTCACGGCCTACCATCATCGCGATTAACTGGTCGCGCGTAGTCTCTCGTGTGTTGACCGTCCCGACGTACTGTCCGTCCCTCATAATCGTAACTCTGTCGGTAATCTCGAAAAGTTCGCTCATTCTGTGAGAAATGTAGATTATCCCAATGCCTTCTGCCTTGAGCTGTCTCATCGTCTCGAAAAGTACTTCCGTCTCTTTGTCGGTGAGTGAGGCGGTCGGTTCGTCCATAACGAGAATATCAGCCTTGACGGAGAGTGCCTTTGCGATCTCCACCATTTGCTGCTGTGCAATGCTCAAGTCCTGAATGAGGGTGTTCGGGTCAAAGTCCAGGCCAAGACGGGCAAGCATCTTCTTTGCTTCTTCTGCTTCCTGTCCGCGCTTGATGAATCCCGCAACATTTCTTTCACGTCCCAAGAACATATTTTCGGCGATTGAGAGATACGGTACGAGGCATAACTCCTGATGTATTACGCTGATGCCGTGAGCTTGTGAGTCCGCGACGTTCTGCATGATGTGCGAATTGCCTTTGACGATGACTTCTCCTTCTTCAGGAATGTAGATACCGGCAAGGCACTTTATGAGGGTTGATTTTCCTGCTCCGTTCTCACCTAAAAGCGCATGAACTTCACCGGCTCTAAGCTCAAAATTTACGTCCTTCAAAGCATAAACGCCGGGGAATTTCTTGTGAATGTGTTTCATTTGAAGCAGTATGTTATCTTCTGCCATGAAAATTTTTCACCTCCGCAAAAAAAATAGAGGCAAGAGATTTTCTCATCTCTCACCCCTGCAATAATTTCTACTGCCAGCCGTCTACTCCGAACTCGTCGACGTTCTCGCCAGTGATTAACTGTACAGGTACGGGCACATGCTTATCAACTTTTTCACCCGCAAGAATCTTATAGGCCATCTGCACGCCGATTTTCCCGATGTTGATGGGCGACTGTGCGGCTGTTCCCGTCATCATACCGTCCTTAATCATCTTCTTTGCGTCGGGCGAACCGTCTACACCGTACACGAGAACTCCCTGAAGAGCATTCGCGGCTCTCAATGCCTGGATTGTTCCGAGTGCTGTCGGGTCATTGACGCACATTACGACGGCCATATCGGGGACTGCCTGAATGATGTTCTCCATTTTGGGCATTGCGATTTCGAGCTGTCCTTCAGAGCTGTCTTCTGCCGCAATCGTGAACAGGTCTGAATGATCCGCAACTACTTTCTTGAAGTTGGCGATACGGTCAATTCCTGTTTTTGTTGTCGGGTGTCCGAGAATTACAGCTTTGCCGCCTTTGGGTAATCTCTTCAGCATGTCTTCGCCGCAGATGAGTCCCGCTGACAGGTTGTCGGAAGCAACAATGCACGTAACGAAATCTTCATCGTACACGGGAGCGTCAACGTTCACGATGGGAACTCCGGCTTCTCTGCACGCGAGGAGTGCGGGAGCTACACCCTGCCAGTCTACCGGGTTGAGGAACAACACCTCGATGCCCTGGGCTATCATGTCCTCGATCTGGCTGATCTGCTTCACCTGGTCAAGTGCCGGGTCAAGCGTGATGAGCGTATCACCGTTTGCCTCGACTGCCGCGCGGATTGCCTGATCCATTACGCCGAAGAAGGGGTTGTTCATGGTCATGTAGGTAGCTCCGAACTTCCTGCCCTGAGCGAATGACACACTGGACGCGCCGAGAACAACGGCAAGAACTAACAGCAGTACAAAAAGTTTTTTCATAGAGAAACTGCCTCCTGTATAAAAAATAAATTGTGAATGAGATTATGAATATAAGTGTGATAATTATATAGCATAACTTGAATTTTTGCAGGAGGATTATTAGCATGAAGTATCATTTTGGTATTTACACCGGCGATAGTGTCAGGGAATGAGTGAGGGAACAAATTGAGAGCAGGACAGCTTGACTCCATCGCAGAGTGGAATATTGCTCCGGCATAGCATCAATTACTATTGCGGCGAGGTCAGGCAGATAGCAGGAGGATTATTGAGAACGAAATATTATCCTGGCACAACGTCAATTACTTTTGCGATAATGGACAGTACATACATAATTTGCAGGAGGACTACCAGCTTGAAGTATCGCTCCGGCACAACATCAATTACTATTGCGGTGAGGTCAGGCAGATAGCAGGAGGATTATTGAGAACGAAATATTATCCCGGCACAACGTCAAGCACTTTTGCGATAATGGACAATGCACAAATATAAATTACAGGGAGGACTATCAGCATGAAGTATTATCTTGGAGTCGACACCGGCACAACATCAATCAGTATTGCGGTAATGTCAGAGAATGAATTAGCAGAGAGCAGGACAATCAATCACGCCTCATTCCTGCCGGAAGAATTTCCCGGAAGCCGACAGCAGAACCCCGAACGCATAACTCACATAGTGCTTGGCCTCATCGACGACATAACGAGCAGACTCGGCCAGCCGTCAGCAATAGGTTTCACGGGACAAATGCACGGCATCTTGTACGTCGACGGACACGGTGAAGCAGCAAGCCCCCTCTACACGTGGCAGGACATGAGCGGGACTCTCCCCGTTGACGGCACGAAAAACTCCCTCGAACTTCTCCGCGAACACGGCGTGAACTTGTCGGCGGGTTACGGCATCGGTACGCACTACTACCTGCAGAAATCCGGAAAGATACCACCGAATGCGGCGAAACTCTCAACAATCAGCGACTACATAGCCATGAAGCTCTGCGGGAAAAATGCCCCGTTACTTTCTCCCGACATGGCAGCAAGCTGGGGAGGCTTTGACGTTGCGGGAGGTGCGTTCCGTTATGACGCTCTGGAGGGAGCTGGCGTTGACACCTCATACCTTCCTGAAGTGTTAAGAGGCTATCAGGTTGTCGGGCACACAAAATCCGGCGTTCCTGTAGTGTGTTCGATGGGCGATAACCAAGCGAGCATCATGGGAGCAGTGAATGACCCGGAAAATTCTCTCCTGCTGAATGTCGGTACAGGATCGCAGGTGTCGTTCGTGAGCAGTGAGTACGTTGATGTTGAGGGCGATATTGAGACACGGCCTTACGGTGAAAAGTATGTGCTTGTCGGTGCGGGTCTTTGCGGAGGGCGGGCGTATGCTATGCTCGAAAAGTTCTACCGGGAAATTTCCGGCACTGAATGCTACTCACTCATGAAGGAACATGCAGAAAAATTCATGAACTCGCGCGGTGTTTCGGAAGCGTGGAACGTCGACACAAGGTTTTCTGGTACACGCTCACGTCCTGACATTACCGGGAGCATAACG
>CAJOED010000091.1:0-924 GCA_905233335.1 uncultured Synergistales bacterium | reverse complement strand
GCGCTGACTGTCGGAGTGATACGGGGAATACTGCAGGAGCTTCACGGAATGTACGAGGACATGACGAGGCTTACGGGACGGCACGCAAAAATTCTTGTCGGGTCTGGGAACGGTATACGCAAGAATGAACTCATGCAGAGACTTGCGGCTGAGATGTTCGGCATGAAGATATATATTCCCGAACACAAAGAAGAAGCTGCGTGCGGTGCGGCGTTGTGTGCAATGGAAATGAGCGGGGCGGCATGAAGGACAGACACGCTTCACGACGAGGCACACAGGGAGTAATGACGCTTTCGGGACTTTGCAACAACACGAAACCTTTTCTGACCTATGGCTGTTTCTGTTGTAGTATTATGTGTAATTATTCGGAAACATTAAGGGGGTTATGTGTATGAGCGTGTTCTATGAGATTGAAGAGGTATTTCAGGCAGTTGTTCAGTGCGGCATATTGTTGATGGAGTGCGTCGGGGTTGTTATTCTGCTGTTCACAACGTTCAAAAGTATATGGGGCTGCCTCAAGAGAGATCCTCACGTGAGACTCACTCTCGCTAAGGGTATTGCGTTAGCTCTTGAGTTCAAGCTCGGCGGTGAGGTATTGCGGACGGTAATAGTTCGTGAATGGCCCGAACTTGTGATACTTGGGGCGATAATTCTTTTGCGGGGAGCGTTGACGTTCCTTATTCACTGGGAAATCAAGACGGAAGAAGCTAACCTGAAGTAGCGCACAAAAACGCCGGGGACATCATGACGACATCTCCGGCGAAATTATTACCTGCAAATCTCATCAAGCCACGCAAAAAGTTCCGGGAGATCATAATTTCCGTCATGCGGAACATTCCACACAGCGGCAACATCAGCATCATACCCAGCGTCAATCAGTTTCAGCGCAAGCATAGCCGGAACAGCCAGCGAAGTATCTCTGTC
>CAJOED010000090.1 GCA_905233335.1 uncultured Synergistales bacterium | reverse complement strand
TCAGCGAAAAGAACGACTGCTACAATGAACTTACAGCTATGTACTGGGCGTGGAAGAACTTGCGCAAGGTGTATCCTGAAGTAAAGTATGTCGGTCTGTATCACTACAGGAGGTTTTTAGACTTTGAGGATAATGGATTGCTTGATTTTGGCGTATCAAAACCCAAAAATGCAATTGCTGATTACAGGATAAACAACGTAGATGAGATTATCAAAATTCTTGAGTCCGGCAAAATAATTTTACCAAGAAAGGGTATCTTGACGCATTCCGCAGCTGTACAATATTGCAAAGCACACCTAAGCAACGACTACAGGACATTACAGAAAATAATCAAAGACAATTTCCCAGATTATTATGAAGATTTCATTAACGTCATGGAGCATAACAACAAAATTTACTGGGATAATATGTTCATAATGAAGTACGATGATTTCGTGAAATACTGTGAATGGCTGTTTGCTGTCCTGTCGATTTTCGAAAAAGAACGTCCTGCCTATATCTACAATGATGAGCAGCAGAAGCGTTTTTTTGTCAGTGAAAGGCTATGGAATGTATATATCAGCAAACATAGACTGAAGGCAAAACAGGTCAATATGTTATATTATGCTGATGATGACGAAACAATTTACAAAATGTCTTTCCCAGTGAAATTGATGAAATTCTGCAAAAGATTGATATTCATATGTCTGACAGAATTAAACATGCACTTGACGAATTTGGTAGTGTTTTTAGAGGACATGAATATGAAAAGATTTCACAAGTTATTCCAAAAAACACCCCCGAAGCCCTAAAAGCCCCGGGGGATAATTCCTAGAAATACAGCACATGCTTCACGTATCCCGGCCAAGCGAACACTGTCGGTTTATTCAGCACCGCAAATGCCGCACTCCCTGACCCGGACACACCCCAAGCATCAGCTCCTGCCTTGTCGAACATCCTGAAAAGCTCGTTGTATTTCGTGTGCTTCTTCAGTAACACCTTCAGAAAGTCATTCGGGAGAAGCCCGACCCTGCGGCCTGCGTTTGCGTGGTAAATATCGCGCGACTCAGTCCGTGCCAGCATCGTATCAACTTCATAGCCCATAGCATCGAGTTCAGAATATGCAGTTTTCGTTTCGGTCTGCCATTCGGGAATAGCGATAACCCCGTGCACAAGACGCTCATCAATTTTCTCGACGTGTTCACCGATACCCGACACGATAGCCAGGTTTATGCCCGAACACAGAAACGGGACATCAGCTCCGACTTTTGCCGCAACTCTTTCTGCCCCGAAAAACTCAAGCACAGCCGCCGCATTCCCGGAGCCAGCACCTAAACCGGAACCGGGCGGAATACTCTTATGTATCATCACGTTCAGCGGGGGAATCTTGAATCCGTCCTCACGGGCAACGCGCAACGCCTTAGCGACGATATTTTCACCCTGAAGCGGAATATTTGCGTTCACGATGTCAATTCCTGCTGTCGACTCGGAAATATAGAGGACATCGCCGGAAGGTATTTTCATGAACGTAGACACAAGATTATGATAACCGTCCCGCCTCTTGTTGATGATGCGCAGAGTGAGATTGATTTTTGCGAACGTCGGGAGAATTACACGCATTCAGTCCATCCGAACGGGTCAGGTCTTGTGCCCCACTGAATCCCGGTGAGTTCGTCGTATAATTTCTGTGCTGTCGGGCCGATTTTGAAGTCGTTGACGGTGTATTTCTTGCCGTTGTAGAACAGTTCACCGATGGGCGAAATTACTGCTGCCGTGCCTGTACCGAATGCCTCCTCAAGTTCTCCGTTCTCTGCCGCCGACATAAGTTCGTCGACACTAAGCAGCCTTTCTTCTGTCGGGACTCCCCAGTGCCGCAAAACCTCAAGGCATGATTTGCGGGTAATGCCTCCGAGAATTGATCCGTTTTCGAGCGAGGGAGTTACGACTGTGCCCTTTATCTTGAACATGACATTCATAGCACCGACTTCCTCAATGTATTTTCTGTGAACGCCGTCAAGCCATAACACTTGGGAATAACCTTTTTCGAGTGCCCGGTCGCCTGCCCTGTTTGAGGCCGCATAATTCCCGCCGCATTTCGTGTAGCCTGTTCCGCCGCGTACAGCTCTTACGTCTTCAGTTTCGAGCATGATTTTCACGGGCTTGATGCCTTCAGCAAAGTAACTTGCGCTCGGTGAGGTGATTACGACGAAAATAGCCTTGTGTATTCCGTGCAGGGCGAGTTCCTCATCAGTGGCGAAAATGAACGGGCGAATGTAGAGTGATGTTCCGTTACCCGACGGCACCCAGTTTCTGTCGATCCTGACTAATTCCCTGACAGCCTCAAGAAATACATCATTCGGGACTTCGGGAAGGCCGATTCTTTCTGCGGAAATGTTGATGCGTTTTGCGTTTTCTGTCGGGCGGAAGAGGTGAATGCTGTCGTCAGCCCATCGGTAAGCCTTCATGCCCTCGAACACTGTGTTAGCGTACTGTATGCCGTCTCCTGAAGGCATGAGGGACAAGGGGCCGTAAGGGACTATTCGCGGGTTGTGCCATTTTTCCGCGTCGTTGTAGTCCATGATGAACATATGATCCGAAAATATCGTTCCGAAACCTAATTTGTCGCTCGGTGGTAATGTGCCGGGATTGGGATTTTTTGTGATACTGATTTGCATGAAAAAAATTCTCCTTCACTTGTAATTTGCAAATACTATATTTTAATTCATTTCCTCGATATAGTGAATATAATCAAGCGAGCGCAGAGCTTCTATGATGTCCTTGTGCTTTCTGTATTTCTTGAAGTCCCTCTCGCTTATCGTTATTGACACGGAATAGACGCTCAATCCTGAATTTGCGTATGCCGGGTTTGACTCTATGTCATCAATTTTCAGGCCAAGTTTGCGGATTGTCGTAACGAAATCTTGAAGGTTGTAGCTGTTCTTGAGTTCCAGGTGGACTTCAAAGTGATTCGATCTGTCTTTGAGTACGGCCTCTATTCTTGGGAGCTGTGATATGCAGAGAATGAGCGCGACGAACGAAATCAGCGTTATGGTATACAGTCCTGCACCTGCCGCAAGACCGATAATCCCGCACGCCCATAACCCTGCAGAAGTTGTGAGTCCCTTGATCTGGCTTCGTGAGCTGAAGAGTATGGAGTTCCCGCTGATCATTGCGACCGACACGATAGATGCCGCCGAAATCACCGCGAAACCTTCCGGGGTTACGGACAGAATGCAGACATCGAGCATTGCGGACACGGCAGAAGCCATAGAGACGATGATGAACGTGCGAAGTCCTGCAGAGTGTCTTTTGCTTGAGCGTTCACAGCCGATGATAGACGCGAGGACTACGACGAGAAATATACGGAACATCACGGAATATACATTAATGCCTGTTGACCATGAGCCTAAAAATTTTGCGAGTGGGTCATTGAGGAAGGGATCAATCATAGAAAAATCATCTCCGGGAAAATATATTAAGCTGTCATTATAACAGCCGGAGAGAAATTTTATTTCAGCATGTCATAATATCCCATGAATTTTATGAAACTGCCGATGATTTTTTTGTTGCGCTGTACTATGTCCTGTTCTGTGAAGTCATTTTTTGTCCGTGCGAGTTCTTGAAGTTCATGAACTTTTGTCGGCTGTTTTTTGGTGAAAGTTCTGCCCAGATAATAATTTGCCTTGTCTGTAAATCTGTAGTCGGAAGCTCTGATATTGATATTTTTTTCGAGCAGTGATTTATTTCCGAGTGCGTCAAAATTTTTTTCGTTCCTGAGTTCGTCTTTTCGTTTGCGCGGAAAAATATGTTCGGTGTCATATTTTGTTTCGAGTGATAATAATTCCTGTTCTTTGTCCTGAAAAACATACCATGCTATGAAGCCCCGTGTAATTTTTCTGCTGTCGTTGAAGTCAAAATTCATCAGTCGGCTCTCAAGTTCTACCAGGTCAAATTCATAGCCTCTGAAAGTGATTTTGCGTCCGCAAGCAGTATCAGCCATTGCGTGAAAAAACGGTGTAGTATTTCCCGGCCTCATTATTTTTGAAGCGAGCATAAAGCCAGTAATTTTTTGCAGGAAGTCATAGAAATTTTTTTCCTCAAGCATTCCATTTTTGTTTTTATTCGTCATGAAATACACCGACACGAGGAAAGTCCAAAAATTATTCGGCATATAGTGAAGGACGTATAATGATTTCAGTATTTTTTCGGAAAATCTTTCGCGTTCCTGAAGTGTAACATCTCTCCAAAAGTCAGCAAGAATTAGCAGGTTATCAAAAGTTTTTGTGTAATCTCTTTTCAGCGGTGAATATTTTTTGTCGTCGCGCGTATAAAAATCCCGTAAACCTTCTACGCTTGTGTCTATGCTTCCCTGCGAGGCTTTTGCGTAAAACATGTAGCGTGTGAACATGTCATCAAGCGGGTTGCTTCTTCCGGGAACGAAAATAGTTTTGCATGAGCTTTCAAAAGTCCGCCACCGTGAAATAAAAAAATCTTTCTGCTGATTATCGGAATATACTTTATACAATTTTGCTTTCAGTATATCGGAGTCTGAAAGGGGCTTGCCTCTGTCGTTGAGTGTCGCAAAAATTCGGAGTGCTGTATCTTGTCCTTCTGCTTCAATGGGCAGCATGGAACAATTCGCTAAAATTCTTTCCGGCATGAGGTGAAAATACTTTGGAAAATTCTCCTGAAATTCTTTGATTTTCCGCTGAAACAGCCTGTAATTTTCCGCATACCTTCCCTTATATTGATTTTTATCTGCTTCACCCTCAATCATGATATGCAGAAATTCATTATTATCTTTTTCGTTAGCGACTTCCGAATAAATTTTCAGGTCTGACATATCAAGCTGGTGTCCGATTGATTGAGTTTTCCACAAACATTTTGCTATATCACGTTTTGCGTCATGAGAATCCTCATCGGTCATATTATCTCCGTAAGCCTGATAGAACGCGCGAAGTAAGAGGGTGAGTGTAACTAATCTTTGCTGGCCGTCGATAACTTCAAGGCGATTATTTTCATTTCTGAATACGACGAGCGAGCCTAAAAAATACTCATCATTTTCGTCAAAACTTCTGCTGTCTCCATCGGGGAAACAAAAAGTAAAAATATCGTTCCATAGTGTTGAACATTCGTCATCTTCCCAAGCATAAGGGCGTTGGTAATCAGGAATAAGGAAGAAATTTTTTCTTTCACCCATGAAATTTTCTATAGTTTTCTGGTCTGCTTTAAGTTTTGACATGTAAAAAAATCTCCTGTGTAATCAAGTATATAGATTATACCACCTCACATACACAAAAAAGAGGAAGCTCTCATCAAAAAGAACTTCCTCTCCGTCAAATCTAAACTGGCAGTGGTCTACTCTCCCGTATGTACCCCACACAGTACCATCGACGCTCGCAGGCTTAACTTCCGGGTTCGGCATGTTTCCGGGTGTATCCCTGCCGCATTTACCGCCAATAATTTATTTTCCCTGAACTTATCAGCAACTTCACACAACCGCAAAAATGAAAGAAAGAAGAAATTTTCAACTTATTAGTATCAGTCAGCTCAACATCTCACAATGCTTACACTTCTGACCTATCTAACTGTTCGTCTCACAGTTTTTTCACTGCTTGCGCAAAAGGTATCTCATCTTGGAGGGGGTTTCCCACTTAGATGCTTTCAGCGGTTATCCCTGCCGAACTTAGCTACTCAGCTTATGCAACTGGCGTTACAACTGATACACTAGCGGTTCGTCCATTCTGGTCCTCTCGTACTAGGAACAGGTCTCCTCAAATACCTTACGCCCATGGTGGATAGGGAC
>CAJOED010000089.1 GCA_905233335.1 uncultured Synergistales bacterium | reverse complement strand
CTGCAACGGACGAAACCCCTGCTCCCGCAACAGAAGCAACGCCGGAAGCACCAGCAGTAGAGGAAGCTACAACGACCGAAGAAGTCCCTGCTCCCGTAGAAGAAGCACCCGTAACACCAGCAACTACAGAGCCGGAAGAGACCCCTGCAGTCGTCGAGGAAGAGCCGACACCGACAGAAACACCCGAAGAGGTTACGACACCCGAACAGATAACGACGGATGAGGACAAACCGCTTCAGGAAGAAATTACAGAAACAACAGAGAAGTGATATTTATATGCAAGGACAGCGCACAGACATACACAAAATATTAATCATCGGTTCAGGGCCTATAGTGATAGGTCAGGCGTGCGAATTCGACTATTCCGGCACACAGGCTTGCAAGGCGTTAAGGTCTTTGGGCTATGAGATTGTGCTCGTGAACTCAAACCCAGCCACTATCATGACAGATCCCGAAATGGCAGACATCACGTACATAGAGCCTCTGAACATCGAACGCCTCGAACAAATTATCGCCCGTGAGAAACCCGACGCACTACTTCCGAATTTGGGCGGGCAGTCAGGCTTGAACTTATGCGCGGAACTCCATAAAGCCGGAATACTCGCAAAGTACAACGTTCAAGTAATCGGAGTACAGGCTGACGCAATCGAACGCGGAGAGGACAGAATAGAGTTCAAGAAGACAATGCAGGCTCTCAATATCGACATGGCACGCTCGCAAGTTGCATACTCTGTTGATGAGGCTCTGAATATCGCGGAAAATCTCGGCTATCCCGTTGTGCTCCGTCCTGCTTACACTATGGGCGGGGCGGGAGGCGGCCTCGTGTACAACCGCGAAGAACTCAAGACAGTCTGTGAACGAGGGCTACAGGCAAGTATAGTTCATCAGGTACTTGTTGAAGAGTCCGTTTTGGGCTGGGAGGAACTCGAACTTGAGGTAGTGCGCGACAAGAACAACAACATGATAACTGTATGCTTCATTGAGAACGTAGATCCGATGGGAGTACATACGGGTGATTCGTTCTGTGTTGCGCCCATGCTGACGATAAGCCCCGAACTGCAAGCCAGGCTACAGGAGCAGGCATACAGGATAGTAGAACATATCGGCGTAATCGGCGGGACTAACGTACAGTTTGCGCATGACCCGAAAACAGGCCGCGTCATTGTCATAGAGATTAACCCGCGAACATCACGCTCATCTGCTCTAGCGTCAAAGGCTACGGGCTTCCCGATTGCGCTGGTGTCGGCGAAACTTGCGGCAGGGCTTGCGTTGAGTGATATATCCTGCGGGAAGTACGGCACTCTCGACAAGTACAGGCCGGGCGGTGATTACGTCGTCGTGAAGTTTGCGCGTTGGGCGTTCGAGAAGTTCAAGGGAGTACAGGACAAACTCGGAACACAAATGCGGGCGGTCGGTGAAGTAATGAGCATCGGCAAAAATTTCCGTGAGGCATTGCAGAAGGCTGTACGTTCACTTGAGAAGGACAGATACGGACTCGGCTTTGTGAAAAATTTTCATGACATGACGAAATCCGAACTGCTGAAACTCTTGGAGTACCCGACGAGCGAGAGATATTTTGTGATGTATGAGGCTTTGAGGAAGGGCGCAACAGTCAGTGAGATTCATGAACTCACTCACGTAAAAGCATACTTCATAGAGGAGCTTCGTGCACTCGTTGACGAGGAAGAGCATATATTGACGTTCAGGGGGAAAAAGCTCCCTGATAGTGTGCTCGTTCAGGCCAAGAAGGACGGTTTTGCGGACAAGTACCTGGCGAAACTTCTCGGCATTCCCGAACAGGACATCAGAGAACACCGTGAAGCTCTCGGCATCATTGAGCATTGGGAGGGCGTACACGTCAGCGGGACACAGGACGGCGCGTATTACTATTCGAGCTACAACGAGTTACGCGGCAAAAACATAGTGTCCGACAGCAGAAAAATCATGATACTCGGCGGCGGGCCAAACAGAATCGGTCAGGGCATAGAGTTCGACTATTGCTGTGTACATGCGGCGCAATCCCTCAAGAAACTCGGCTTTGAGACCATCATCGTGAACTGCAACCCCGAAACCGTATCGACCGACTACGACACCAGCGACAAATTATATTTCGAGCCACTTACGCTTGAGGACGTTTTGAGCATTTACAGGGAGGAAAAACCCGTCGGAGTCATTGCGCAGTTCGGAGGACAGACCCCCCTGAATCTTGCGTCGGAACTTGAACGCAACGGCGTAAAGATCTTGGGCACTTCCCCCGAAATTATCGACCTTGCAGAAGATAGAGGACGCTTCAAGGCAGTAATGGACAGTCTGAATATACCCATGCCGGAGTCAGGAATGGCGGCAACACTTGATGAGGCTCACGAGGTCGCAAAGAGAATAGGTTTCCCCGTAATGGTACGTCCTTCATATGTTTTGGGCGGGCGCGGAATGGAGATAGTTTACGACGAAGCAAGCCTCGAAAATTACGTGAATGCGGCAGTGGGTGTTACTCCTGACCGGCCTATACTCATTGACAGATTCCTCAATCATGCGCTCGAATGTGAAGCTGATGCTATTTGCGACGGCGTTCATGCGTATGTTCCTGCTGTCATGGAGCATATAGAGCTTGCCGGTATACATTCGGGGGATAGTGCCTGCATACTACCTTCACGGCATATTTCCCCTGAAGCACTCGCAACAATCAAGGAATACACCCGGAAGATTGCGGAGGCTATGCATGTAGTCGGCCTCATGAACATTCAGTACGCCATCGAGAACGGAAAAGTCTTTGTGCTTGAGGCAAACCCGCGCGCGTCGCGTACAGTTCCGTTGGTGTCGAAAGTGTGCGGGATCCGTATGGTACCTCTTGCTGTTGAGGCGATAACCCGCGAACTTACCGGCAGACCTTCACCGCTCGAAACTCTAGGCGAACGAGTAATCCCGTACTGGGGCGTGAAAGAAGCTGTGTTCCCGTTCAACATGTTTCAGGAAGTCGACCCTGTACTTGGCCCCGAAATGAGGTCAACGGGTGAAGTTCTTGGGCTTGCGGTAATGGCAGGAGAAGCGTTCTTCAAGGCAGAAGAAGCCGCCGGAGCACCCCTTCCCATGAACGGCACTGTGTTAATCGCTGTGAGTGATGCGGACAAGAAAGCCATTGCCCCGATTGCGCAGAAATTCAGCTATGCAGGTTTCAGGATTCTTGCCACGTCGGGAACGTATGAGGCTTTGTGTGCGGCGGGCGTTGAGTGTGAGAACATCGGAACAGGAAGGCCGGACGTTATGGACTACGTAATCAACGGACAAGTGCAGATGATAATCAACACTCCGAGAGAGAAAGCACTTACGCAGTCAGGGAGTGCATTAAGGCGCGGAGCTGTGAAGATGAGAATACCATATGTTACGACACTTGCGGCGGCTGATGCTGCTATCGACGGAATTATGACGGTGAAGGCAAAAGGTAATAATTCGCAGTCCCTGAAAAGCATAAAGGAATGGCATAATCTGATTCATTGAGGAATAAATTTTGTGGCACCTCTCGTTATTGCGGGGGGTGTTTTTTTCGTAAGCAGATAAGGAGAGAAGGAGAGACAGAGAATAATGCTTTGTGATTATCACGTTCATTCATATTTCAGCGACGACAGCAATACGCCCCTGATAGTGCAGGCAGGGACAGCAATACACACCGGCCTCGACGAAATATGCTTCACCGAACACGTCGACTACGGCATAAAGTCAGACATGAATTACCCTGCATATTTCCGTGAGATTGAGCGCGCGCGTAGTGAGCTTTCCGGGAAAATCACGATACGTTCGGGGCTTGAGTTCGGCGTTCAGACACACACAGCAGGACAGTACGAGAAGTTATTTGCGCAATACCGCAACAATCTAGACTTCATACTATTGAGCGTCCACCAGGTGAATAATCTTGAGTTCTGGAACCAACGCTTTCAACGCGGAAAATCTCAGGACGAATACAACCGTGGATATTACGAGGAGTTATTGCGGGTCGTGAAAAGCTATCATGATTATTCAGTGCTGGCACACCTCGACTTGATGACACGCTACGACATGAACGGCGCATATCCTTTCGAGAAAGTACGCGACATCATAGCCGAAATTCTCACGACAGCCATTCACGACGGAAAAGGAATAGAACTCAACACATCAAGCTGGCGTTACGGACTTCATGACACACAGCCGAGCCGGGAAATTCTCGAACTGTACCGGGATTTAGGCGGCGAAATCATCACAATAGGGAGCGACGCACACAACCCGGAATATGTCGGCGCACACATTGACGAGGGACAAGAGATATTACGGGGTATAGGTTTCGTGAAGTTCTGTACGTTCGAGGGAATGAGGCCGGAATTTCACGCCCTGTAGAACAACCCTGCAATCGCCGTAATTGACTTTATCGGTGTCATCATCAGCGAACGAGTTACGCCCAAGCCTATTCTTTTTGTTGCGTCGAGTATGGCGATAATGTCTTCTGTTACGCTCATGCTCAAGTCCCCGTATCCCGGACTGAAGCGCGATGTCATGAACTCGTTTTCGTGTAGTCCGGGAGCAATTTCTCTCTTCATGAACTCGTCGACGAACGCATCAATTCTCACACTTGCGCAGGCATCAAGCATTAGTCCGTCAAGCATATTTTTCTGTTGTGCTAGGGTAATCTGTCTGTCTGCCTCGTGGCCAAGTGTTGCCGCAATCAGATAGCACTCATCACTTCTTGCTGTGAGCCGCAATATATCTCTGCTGTGAATGTGTGCTCCCTCTATGTCAATGCCGCCGCCGGAACGCGAAAAGTGAAACCTGCCCCACGTACATCGCGGAGAAATACATTCCTCAAG
This sequence comes from uncultured Synergistales bacterium, assembly GCA_905233335.1. GTDB lineage: Bacteria > Synergistota > Synergistia > Synergistales > Aminobacteriaceae > JAFUXM01. The sequence goes on along the minus strand of CAJOED010000089.1, from coordinate 1,017 downwards.
ACGGGAGAATGCTTCACTGACTGCATGTGTCAGCTCGTCATTATGGCCGTCAGGAGGAACGCGCATATACCGCAGGGCATCGGTGATGAGTTTATCTGTCGGCGCGAACTTCATAACGCTTCACGTACAGCACCGAACGTATACCCGCGTCAATTCGTCTTACTGTGTCTGCCTGGTTCATTGTGTACAGGTGAATCCCCTCAACATCACGCGCAAGAAGATCCACTATCTGTTCTGTTGCGTAAGCTATTCCGGCTTCTTTGACAGCTCCCTGATGATGACCGTAAGCCTCGACAAAACGCCGCACACGTTCAGGGACAGAAGCCCCGCACATTTCGACGACTTTCGGGATCTGTGCAGCTGCTGTTATGGGCATGACACCGGCGATAATGGGCTGTGTGATACCGATAGCCCTTGCTTTTTCGCGCCATTCGCAGAAAATATCGTTGTCGAAAAATAATTGCGAGATTAACGCCTTCACTCCTAGATCGCATTTCTCTTTGAGGTGCCGCAGGTCTTCCTCGATTGTGGGAGCTTCGGGGTGTTTTTCGGGGTAACATGCCGCGAACACGTCGAAATCGTCGCCGTAATTGTCCTTGATGAACTTGATGAGTTCTGACGCATAGTGAAAATCTCCGAGATCCGATTTGTCTTTGAGGTCTCCACGTAACGCAAGAATATTACGCACGCCGTTAGCTTTGAGTTCGTCGAGGATGGCTTTGATGTCGTCTTTTGTTGTCCCGACGCACGTAAGGTGAGCGACCCCGCATGTGTTGTACCTGTTCTGAATGCCTGAAGCGATTTCTACGGTGTTGTCTCTGCTTGAGCCTCCTGCGCCGTAAGTTACGCTGATTAAGTCGGGATTGAAGCTCACGAGGCTGTCAATGACTCCGTAAGTGCCTTCTGTGCTCTTATTGCCTTTGGGCGGGAAAATCTCGAATGTATAGCTCGGTGCAAGTTTCGCAAAAAAATTCTCCATTGTGATAAATCCTCCTTGTGTTTTGCTTTTTGCCAGTT
>CAJOED010000088.1 GCA_905233335.1 uncultured Synergistales bacterium | reverse complement strand
TAGTCGAACTTTGCGATGATGCTTTTGCGGCTCCGATGTTCTCCTCAAGAGTTGCAGAACGTGAAGAGTATGAAGCTCTCGTATCGAAATGGCACACGTCAGCGGTCGTTATGTGTGTGCGCAACATCAACATCAAGGGCTACGCCGTACTCTACGCAAACGACAGCTATACACGGCGTGCATTCGTATCAATGCTGGGAGTACGCCCGGAGTTTCAGCGTCAGAACTGCGGAAAATATCTTCTCGCGGCGTGTGAAGAGTTCTCACGGTGGAAGGGAATGAAGACACTTGCGCTTGAGGTCAGCAGGAAGAACATTAACGGCATGGAATTTTACCGGCATTTAGGGTTTCGTGAAGAGGAACAGAGAGAGAACAGTTACATTTACAGCAAAAATATTTTATGAGGTGATAGCATGAACATTATACAGGGCGGCACAGTATCAAGACTCCTTCACGACGTGAAAATCCCGCAAATGTTCCGGGCAAGTCAGACATTTCCGCGTGAGGTCATCAGCCCCGGCGACATACCCGGAAAAATTTTCTCTGAACTCTCGAAACTTGCGCACAAAGTCAATCCCGGCATGAACATAGCCATCACAGCAGGCTCACGGGGAATCGCGAACGTTGCAACAATCACGCGCTCCATTGCTGACTGGGTGAAATCCCGCGGCGCAACCCCCTTCATTGTTCCAGCTATGGGCAGCCACGGAGGAGCTACGGCAGAAGGTCAGCTTGAAGTCCTCGCGGGCTACGGCATAACGGAAGCAGCTATGGGCTGTGAGATTCGCTCATGCATGGACACCGTAGAGCTTGGCACTTCCGACACAGGACGACGCGTCTTCATCGACAAAAACGCATACAGTTCCGACGGCATAATCATATCGTGCAGGCTGAAACCTCATAACGCTTTTAGGGGGGATTACGAGTCGGGGCCGTGCAAGATGATGGCGGTGGGCTTGGGAAAACAGAAGGGAGCAGAGCAGGTACATTCTGACGGCATGGGACGAATCGCAAAAAATATTCCCTCAATCGCAAAGGTCATCATCGACAAAGCACCCGTACTTTTCGCAATACCCTCAATAGAGAACGCTTACGACGAAACCTGCCGCATTGAAGCCATCGACGCTCCCGACATACTCAAACGTGAGCCGGAACTCCTGAAGTTTGCTTTCTCACAGATGCCTTCTCTGCTCGTCGGTGAAGGTGATGTGCTGATAGTTGACGAGACAGGCAAGAATTACAGCGGCACGGGAGTAGATCCGAACATTACCGGTACATTCTCGACCCCTTACGCTACGGGCGGTGTGAAGGTGCAGAGAACTTGCTTCCTCAACTTGAGCGATGAGAGTCATGGAAATTCTTTAGGTGTCGGACTCGCGGACGTAATCACGAAAAAATTTTTCGACAGGATAGACACGGAGAAAATGTACCCGAACTGCATAACATCAACCGTACTTGCAAGCGCACGTATACCCTGTGTTGTTGCGAACGACAAAGAAGCAATACAGCTCTGTATACGCACATGCACGGGAATAGATCGGGAAAGCGTGAGAGTGATACGCATTCCGAACAGCCTGCACATAGGGCATATTATGTTGAGCGCGGCATATTATGATGATGTCATGTCGGGGAAATGGCCGGGACTTTCTGCTGTGTCAGAGCCGGAAGAGTTAGTGTTTGATGATGACGGTGAACTTGTTACGGCAATATAGACGGGAAAAAAATATCCCCCTCGTTGTGTGAAGGGGGACTTTGTATTTCGCGGGGGTTAGTCCTTCACGCCCATTTTTTCGAGCGCGCCGCCCTTCATGTTGTCGTATATGGAGTAGCCTAAGAATATCGCTATCAATGCCCATATCACCAACGCTATAGGACGCTGGAAGAACACGGCCAAGTCGTAATTGTTGCCCTTCACCGCCTCAATGAAATATTTTTCGAGGTCGCCGCCGAGTATGAAGCCGATTAAGAACGGTGCTGTCGGAAGCCCTATCTTGTTCATGACGAAACCGACAATCCCGAAAATCAGCAGGCACCACACGTCAAACATTACGCCCGAACGTGTAGCGTATGCTCCCACTATGCACATGAGGAGGATTACCGGGTACATTCGCGCGCTTCTGACCTTCACGACCTGCGATATTAATTTTATCGGGAAGAACATCACGACGAACATCAATATGTTGCACGCAAGCAACGCCCAAAGTATTTGATTCCATATGTCCGGGTTCTGACTGATGAACAGCGGCCCAACCTGTATACCCTGAAGCAGGAACGCTCCGATAAGCACCGCCGTAGTAGCATCGCCGGGAATACCCAAAGACAACAGCGGCACTAATGCTCCTCCCGTGAGTCCGTTGTTCGAGGATTCCGACGCTATGAGTCCTTCAGGAGCACCCTTGCCCATGAGTTCGGGGTGTTTCGAGAAACTTTTTGCCTGACTGTACGCTATCAATGAGGCCGCACTTCCTCCGACACCAGGCAATATTCCCATGAACGTCCCGAATAATGACGAGCGTATTACGTTCACCCACTGCCCCTTGAAGTCGCTGAATGAGAATTTCTTTGCACCCTCAACAGTTACTCCCTCGTCGAGGTTGTTGCTCTGCATTCCCTTCTCTGCTTCCTGGAACATCTGCGCAATCGCAAACAGCCCTATCAGCAACGGCAATAACTGAAACCCGCTCCGTAATTCGTTCCGCAAAAAGTCCGGCACCATACGCATACGGTTATTCATAGAGAGTTCACCGACGAGACTCAATAACACTCCCAAGAAACCAGAAAATACTCCCTTAGTCATAGAGCCTTTCGAGAGTGCCGCTATTACTGTCATTGCGAAAAGTATTATGAGAAATTTCTCTATCGCCGAGAACTTGATGGCCATTTTCGCAAGAGGAGGTGTGAGAAGCGCAAGAACTATCAATGATATTATGCCCCCGAAAAATGATGCCGTTATGCCTATCTTCAGCGCACGTTCCGACTCGCCTCGTCGTGCCATCGGGTAACCGTCGAATCCTGTACATACGCTTGAAGGAGTGCCGGGTACGTTGATTAGTATTGCGGGAATGAGTCCGCCCGAAATGCCGCCGACATACAAGCCGAGAAGAAGATACAGAGCGGGCACAAGCTGGAATGCATACGTCATCGGAAGGAACACAGCCACCGCCATTGTAGCAGTCATTCCGGGAATTGCGCCGAAAATTATTCCTATTGCCGTCCCTAAAAGTGCCAAGCCGAGATTTAATAACATGTTAATGTTTCACCTGCCTTTGTCGTTATGGAAGCGTTATGTTGAACACCTGATAGAACAGATACCAGACTCCCCACGAACTTGCGAGAGCTATCACTGCCGATATTAATACACTCTTGAACTCGAATAATTTACCCGGCTTCATCTCAAACAGGACGTTGAACAGGAAAATAAATATTACGCTCGTCCACGCAAAATGAAGGATGGGAAGAGTAATAATATAGAGTATGAAGAGTATTAATGATCCCCATAGCTTTACTTTGTCATAGTTAGGCCGGAAGAAATGATAACCCTTGAAGTTTATGAACGGAGTACCAGTCTTTTTGCATTTTATCGCGCGCTGTATGAGGATTATTACGAACAGCAGAACGCATATAGCACCGATAACATACGGAAAGAACAAATGCATGTTCCTGATTTTGAGCCACTCACGAAGGAATTTCTGCAACTTATGACACCTCCCCTAAAGATTGAAAACCTCCCCCGACATTATCAGAGGAGGCATAAATATTTCTGCGTTTACTCTAAGTCCTCTATGTTCGGAGCTTCCGCAAGTACTTTCTTGATTGCGTCGCGCTTGGCGTAAATGAACTCTTTTGCTTCTTTGCTCGATAACGTGTTGCCGGCGTATGTCATCTTTGACATGTCCTCCTGGAACTGCGGGTCAGCCTGCATCTTTGCTACTGCCTCGTCGAGTTCTGCTACAACATTGTCGGGTGTGCCCTTCGGAAGGTAAATCAAGAAATCCTTTGAGAAGTATAACGGTTTGCCGTCCATCGTGATGCCCATATCGCCGTAAACAGGAAGGTCTGTGCGTCCCGGTATCCTGTCCATTATGCCTACGTACCTCAAAGCAAGCTGCTCATCAACGCCCTCTTTCGTGTACTGTAAGAATGAGCTGTAGTCCCCGAAAATTACGTCCGCGTTGTTGTCCCATAACTGCTGAAGTTTCGTGTCGGTTGAGCCGCCGAGCACAAAGCGCATCTGGTTGGCAACGTCCTCGCCGTATGTGTTCTTCAGCCACACGTAATAGATGACGAATCCGAGATTGCTCACGCTTCCGAGTTCGACGGAGAGTCTTACGGTGCGTTTCGGGTCAGCCTTGAGCCACTCTGCCATTTCTTTCATGTCCTTGTACGGAGCGTTAGTTTTTCCCGCAAAGCATGAGCCGGGATTTTGTCCGACGCGGGGGCCTATGACCATGTTTTCGAGGTCGTACTCCTCGCCGTAACTCCCGAAAAGAACTCCGAGATATGTCATGTCATGGAAGATCATGAACGTCATTCCGTCGGGTGCGGCAGTCCTGATTGTTGCGAAGGCTTCATTTGCGCCGACGGGGTCGTCTTTGGAGTTGCAGTTCAGGTATTTCTGCAGGTAACGGTTCACGATGTCCGCAACCATGTAGCTGTCGCCTGATACAGCCGTCGAGCCGATGACAATACGTACGCGCTGACCGTCATATACTGCGGCGTTTGCTATGGGTGCAAAACAGAACACGAACAACAGAACAGAAGCTATCAATCTTCTCTTTGACAAAATAGATCTCTCCTTGCTGAATATATTTTTACTGCATTGTTTTTTGGAATGCGTTTATTGTATCACAGACAGTTAATTTTAATGGTGCTATAATTACTCTGATTTTCACAAAAACTTCACGAAAGGGGCAGAAATTTTTTATGTCAACAATCGGTTATTATGATCCTGAAAACTTCAAGAAAGTTTATCACGCACAACCGCGCACAACAATCGAAACACTATTTTACGCAAACAACGTTCATCATGTAGCAGACCTCAAAGAAGCGTACAACCTCGCGAAAAATTCACCGGGCACAATCGAGCTTACTGGTATGCCGGTCTACAAACCCGAAGAGCAGGGACTCCCGATGGGCGCAAACGTATTACTGTTCAACGACGGAGCTATTTTCGGACGTACAGCGGCGGCAAGAAGGATCGTCGGCTACCCTGATGTAGATGTTGCGAAGTACTGCAAGATAATCCGCGAGGCAGTGTTCAACATGCGCTACAGGAAGTTATACGAGGCTGATGCTTACGTCGGACTTGACGAGGACTTCATGACGGCGGCGCATATCGTTCTCCCTGAAGGCTACGAGAACAACCTCTACAACTGGATGATAAACTTCCAGTACGCGAACGAGGCATACAAACCGCGCTATGAGGCTTCACGCAGAATTTCCGACCACGACGGCGACATATTCTTTGTTGCTGACCCTGACTGGCCGCACGGAGACCCCGAACTGCAGAAACAGTTCCCGCTCGGTATAGCATTCTTCTCACCTGAAGAGAACTGCGCAATCGTACTTGGCCTCCGCTATTTCGGCGAACTCAAGAAGGGCACACTCACACTTGCTTGGGGCATCGCGGCTCGCAACGGTTACGCATCATGCCACGGCGGACTCAAACGCTACACCCTCAAGGACGGAAGCGGCAAAAAATTCGTTGTTGCGGCATTCGGGCTTTCAGGGTCGGGGAAATCGACAATCACGCACGCAAAGCATGACGGAAAGTATGACGTTATGGTGCTTCATGATGACGCATTCGTCGTGAACGTGAAGGACAAATACGCAATCGCACTTGAGCCGACATATTTCGACAAAGTAGCTGATTATCCCATCGGCTGCCCGGACAACAAGTACATTCTGACGCTTCAGAACTGCGGCTGTGTCAGGACAAAGGACGGCAAACTCATAGCAGTAACGGAAGATGTCAGGAACGGAAACGGAAGAGCCATCAAGTCGCGTTTATGGTCGCCGAACAGAGTCGACAGAATCGGAGAACCCCTCAACGCAATATTCTGGCTGATGAGAGACCCGACACTCCCGCCTGTGCTGAAACTCGAAGGGCCGTCATTAGCGTCCGTGCTTGGAGCAACACTCGCAACAAAGAGAACGAGCGCAGAGAACTTAGCACCCGGCGTTGACCCCGACGCGCTTGTGTGTGAGCCTTACGCAAACCCGTTCAGGACGTACCCGCTCGGAATGGACTACGAGAGATTCAAGCAGCTCATTGCTGACGGAGTGGACTGCTACATTCTGAACACCGGTAACTTCATGGGCAAGGCTGTCGGCAAAGAGAACACACTCATGATCATTGAGCGCATTGTTGAGGGCAAAGCAGAGTGGAAGCCTTTCGGGAATTTGAGCGGCATCAAGACTATGGACATTCCGGGCTTTGACGCTGACCTCAAGAACGACGAGTACAGGACACAGCTCAAGAAGCGTTTCCAGGACAGACTGAACTTCATCAAGAGCAGAGACACAGAACGCGGCGGAATCGACAAGCTCCCTGCAGACGCACATGAAGCTGTAGAGAAATTGATCGCTGAAATCGGATAAGAATAGAAAATTTTGCGTGCGGCACTCTGAATTTTTCGGGGTGCTGCTTTTTTATGTGCACAGATTGATATAATAGCGTGATAATATACACAGGAGGTAATGACAAATGACAAAAAAATTTTTACGTGTATTTCTTGTCTGTGTGCTGGTAGTGTCGGCGGTGTCTTCTGCGTTTGCGTTTGAAGCGTACGTGAACTTGAAGGACGGTTATTTGAACGTGAGGTCGAGGCCGTCAATCAACGGGAAAGTTGTAGCGAAACTTGACGACGGAGATTATGTCGAGGTCATCGAGGAAAAGACTACCCGCGAAAAGGAAAAGGGCAGAATGAAGTCCCGCACGTGGTACCTCATCGAGTACGACGACGACGGCCATAGAGGGTGGGCAGCTGCTGACTACATCAGGGAGTACGAATAACGTTCTGAAAGCGGAAAGTTTTTTTCACGGCGCATCATGGAGCGGATCCTGGTGCGTCTTTTTTGTTGCCGCGTAATGCTATAATGCGAGAAAAAATAACTTTTAGGGGGAGAATATTAATGCCGTTACACATACTGACGGAAGCCGAACGCTGTCTTCAGTGCAAGAAGCCCATGTGCCAGGAAGGATGCCCCGTTCATACACCGATCCCGCAGGTGATACAGCTCTTCAAGGAACACAAATTACTTGACGCGGGCGAAATGCTTTTTGCGAATAATCCGTTGTCGGCGATATGTGCGGAAGTCTGCAACCACGCAAAACAGTGTGCGGGACACTGCATAAGAGGACGCAAGGACAGCCCCGTTCACTTTTCGAGCATCGAAAAATACATCTCCGAAATGTACCTCGAACGTATGCACGCTTCCGTCCCGCTGAAACGCAACGACAAAAAAGTAGCCGTAATAGGGTCTGGGCCTGCGGGAATAACTGTTGCTGTAGTTCTTGCGCGTGAAGGCTATCACGTTACTATTTTCGAGTGGAAAAGCAAAATCGGCGGCGTAATGCAGTACGGTATACCTGAATTTCGGCTTCCGAAAAGCATAATCGACACTTACGAGAAAAGATTAGAGGAGTTCGGCATACAGATACGTCTCAACGCAACAATAGGGAGCGTGCTGATGATTGACGAGCTTTTCCGGGACGGTTATGCGTCTGTGTTCGTCGGGACGGGAGCAGAGCGGCCAAGAACTTTGGGTGTCAGGGGTGAAAGTTTCGGAAACGTGCACTTTGCCATGAACTACCTCACCAACCCAAAGGCACATCATCTCGGCGACAAAGTAGCTGTTATCGGCGTGGGAAATGCGGCAATGGACGTAGCAAGATCCGCCCTCCGAAACGGCTCGAAGGAAGTAACTCTATACGCAATGGGCAAAGAGATAGCAGCGAGTTCTAGCGAGGTAGCTTATGCACAGCTTGACGGAGCAGAGATAGAGACGGGAATGCAGATACAGGAGATCACAGAACGCGGGCCGGTCTTCAAGCGCACTATTTACGGTGAGAATGATGAGATTATCGGTGCTGAAGACGAACTCATACAGGTAGACGCTGACTCCACGATAATAGCAATAAGCCAGGTGCCTCGCGGGAAACTCGTAAGGACAACGAGCGGACTCACTGCCGCAGAAAACGGACTGCTGATCGTCGACGAAAACTACATGACGACGCGTGAAGGAGTATTTGCCGCCGGTGATGTGGTTACGGGAGCAAAGACAGTAGTACATGCAGTGGACGGAGCAAAGAAGGCCGCCGCCGCAATGATGAGATACATGGAATCAAAATAGTAGTTCGCTGTTCTGCTGACGTTTGCCGGGCGTAAACATTTTCACGTCAACTTTTGCTGTACGTCCTGCCTCGTCAGTAACACTCACAACATGTTCACCGTCGGGCACATCATGGAAGAATGTAGCGTCGCTCTGTGATGTGCCTATGTATGTTCCGTCGAGGTACCACCATACGCGGTTTACGGCACCTTCAGCTCTCATGGGAATTTTGCGTTCCTTGTCGAAAGGTGCGGCGAAATATGATGCTCCCGGAATGGGCGATATGATTTTCAGCTCCGAATATTTGTGTTTTGCGTTCGTGTTTTTTGTGCTGAACTCCGCCGGTAATCGCACTATGCTTTGTCCCGACTTTATGCTGTGCATATCACACGGAAAAGTTTTCGTTACGCCGTCAACAGCCCACTCCATTTTCACGGAAGGACATAACGCCGTCGGAGGTTTGCCGGAAAGCGAACATACTTTGCGGAGTATGAGGTTTTCGGGTTTGTCGTACCAGCCTGAACGGGGAGAAATTTCGCGCAGTATCTTCACCGCAGCAGGAGCAGAAGCCCGCGCCCCTATAAGCCCCTGCCACGAATCGCCGCCCGGATTCCCCGCCCAAACTACGACGGTGAAGTCAGGAGTCCACGCCGCCGCCCAAGCATCACGCAGTCCGTAAGAAGTGCCCGTTTTGAGTGCAACCCGCCACTTTTGACCCAAAGTACCTCGTGCAAACCGTGAGAGTTCGCCGTTGTGCGTGAGTATGTCGCTTATGAGCCAGCAGCCTTCAGGACTTGCGATTCGTTCAGGGACTTGTTCGTTTTCCTGCAACAGTCTTAACGGTCGGTGAATGCCTAGTGCCGCTATCGTCGTGAATGCTTCAAGCTCCTCCAGCAGAGTAATATCGCACCCGCCGAGAATGAGACTGTCGCCGTAATATTTCGCTGATTGTGTGAGGTGCCGCAGTCCCGCTTCACGCATGAGAGCAAGTACCCGGTCATTCCCCGTCGAACGCAATACACGCACAGCCGGAGCATTGAGTGATTCGGAGAGTGCCGCACGTGCTGTAACAGCTCCCCTGTACTGCAGGTCGAAATTTCTCGGAGCGCGCCCGGAAAATGCTGTCGATGTGTCCGCAAGAAGTGTTGACGGTGTGAGGTCGCCCTTCTCGATTGCTGACAGATACGCAAATGGTTTCAGTGTTGAGCCTGGTGAACGTGGAGAACGTCCGCAGTCGACCCATGAATCAGCGTCCGCCCCGTAAGAAAATCGCGCATTGCCGACCCACGCAACTAGATCCGCTGTCCTGTTGTCGACGACTCCCCCCGCAAGTGTTACGTCGTTCGGAAAATCACTCAATGACTGCCGCAACATTCCCTCAAGTTTTGTCTGTGCCTCAAGGTTAAGCGTCGTGTTGTACTTGGCCGGGTGCTCGGGGTTCTGTGAGAGTACCAGCTCCGAATAGTGCCAAGCCCGTGCGGGTAATTCTGACTTTCTGCGTGGTAACTCCTCAAGTTTTGCGCGCTGTGCCTCGTCGTGTGTGAATACCTTTTTGCGCTCCATGAGGTCGATGATGTCGTTGCGTCGTTTCTTTGCGGCTATGGGTTTTGTGTCGGGGCGGTAAAGCGTCGGGCCTTTGAGCATTCCGATTAGCAGGCACGCTTCACCGGGAGAGATCTGCTTTGCTGTTTTCCCGAAATATATCAGTGATGCCGTCTGGACTCCCCGAATATTTCCCCCGAACGGCGCAAGATTGAGGTAGCACTCAAGAATTTTCTGTTTGTCGAGTTCGCGCTCAATCTTCAACGCCATAATGAACTCCCGAATTTTCGTGAGAGGTGTACGTTTTCGGCCTTCACGTTCTGACACAGCAAGCCTTATGACCTGACTCGTGATTGTCGATGCTCCCGACACGACGCGCCCCCGTGTGATGTCCTGAAACACAGCCCGGAGCATAGCTAGAGGGTCTATTCCGTGATGGCGGAAGAATCTCCCGTCTTCAGCGTTGACAGCCACGAGCGGAAGCCATTTGCCCATTTCGCCCAGTGGTATTGGTATCTGCCATTCTGATGCGGGAGAGAGCCGGACGTGAAAGAGTTTGCCGTTTGTGTCGTAAAGTGCGGGTGAGTCGAATATGGTAGTAACTCTTTCGGGGTTTATGTCGATTGAGAGCCATAGTGCCGCAAAAATGATTATGGGTATCAGCAGTAATTTCTTCATGTTACGTGTG
>CAJOED010000087.1 GCA_905233335.1 uncultured Synergistales bacterium | reverse complement strand
AACCTGCCGACACCGACGCTCAAGCCCGCTCCTGATGATTACTATGATGATGACTATGAAGACAGCGCACAGATTTCGGACATTCCCGCGTTCATACCGAGAAAGAATACACTTGATTTTCAGCTCCCGAAACTCAAGCAGGAAGAGACAGAAGAGAAGAAACCCGACGCAAATAACCCGCTGGAAATCATCGATGACCTCATAGCGAAAATTGATGCAGGAGAAATGTCCGCGCCGGAGAAGAAACGCACGAAATCACCCGCACGAACGAAAAAGATTCGCCGTCCGCTGCCTGCTGTAACATTGCCGGAAGAACTGCAGAACTACGACGACACAGACACGGCAGAAGAACATACGCATGAAGAGCCTGCATTCCCTCCTCCGCCTGAACTTTTCGGTGCACGTGCGAAAATAGAGACGGACAAGGACGCGCAGAAAGAGTGCGAGAAGCAGGGCAAAGCGATAGTGTCGACGCTGAAGAATTTTGGGGTCAGTGCGTCGGTTGCGCACACGGTAATAGGAGCGTCGGTTGTGCAGTATCAGCTGGAGCTTGCGCCGGGTACAAAGGTCAACAAGATAGCGGGACTCTCTGAAGATCTCGCGATGGCACTTGCTGTTATGTCTGTGAGGATAGAAGCTCCCATTTTGGGCACGCACTATGCAGGAGTGGAGATCCCGAATCCCGACCGTAAGACTATACCTTTGCGCAACATCATAGAGTCGGACGAGTTCAGAAATTCCTCCGCGCGTCTTCCTCTTCCTTTGGGAGTGCAGATTGACGGAAATGTTTTCGTGAGGGGGCTTGAGGAGATACAGCACATCATAATAGCCGGAAACAGCGATAAAAGCGTTTTCGTGAACTCGTGCATTCTGTCGATGTGCGCAAGAAGACGACCCGACGAACTGAAACTGATACTGATTGACCCGCGTCATGTTGAGTTTTCGGTGTATGACGGTCTGCCTCATCTGCTGGCTTCTCCCGTGAGTGATACAGAAGGGGCGTTGAAGGCTCTGCACTGGGCGTACGGTGAAATGGAGAAGAGGACGGCGGAATTTGCTGGTGTTCGTGTGCGGAACTTGGCGACGTACAACAGGAAGCGTCCCAAAGAACAGAGACTGCCGGAAATCGTGATAGTGATTGATGAGCTTTCTGACCTGATGTATTCTGCCGGGAACGAAATAGAAGGGCTTGTTGTGAGGCTTGCACAGAAGGCTGGTGCGGCGGGAATATATCTCATGACGGCGACGCAGAGACCTTCACCCGATGTAATCACGAGCCTCATAAAGTCGAACATATCAACGCGGGCAGTGTTCAGGATGTCTTCCGGGAACGACGCAAAAAGTATTCTCGGTGTGAATGACGCGGACAAACTGACGGGGAAAGGTGATATGCTTTTCAGGAGCACGGCGACTCCGCAGGCTTTGAGATTGCAGACGGGATATATTGACGAGGAAAAAATTTCGGAGTTCGTGGAGTATATGATAAGCAATCTTGAGCCGCCGGAATTGATAACGTTATGAAGTATAATTATAGCCTCCTCATTTCGGGGAGGCCGTATTTTTTCCCAACCTACTGCATTGACTTCATGAAGGACTCCCGCAACACATCATCAAGTATCATTATCATGTTGTCTTTGATGACAGCCGAATATCCCGCGCGTTTGTCGTCCCACTCAAAAAGTTTTTCCTTCTGCAGAAAGTCTTTGATGTATGCCGGAGACTTGTCGTACTTTTCGGAGTTGTCCATTATGAAGTATGCCAACTGTGTGTTCTCCCTGTTGAGCTTGTCGCCGTACACTTTGCCTTCACACGCTGACACAACAAGCCGGAAATCTTTTCCCCTGCCGTCATCATAGAAACCAAGCCCGAACTTGTTCCTCCTGACGAGAATCAGCAATGGCGCATATGGCTCGCACAGTTCGAGACAGCCGTCGGGAGTCTTGATTTTCTCGTTCACGTTCTGCATTATCTCTCTGCGTTCCCGTAGCGATTCGGGCGTGAATTTCTCCCTCAAAAATGCCGTCCAGCTCACATCAGGCCGATTATTTTTCTGTGCAATTGCGATATTTCCGTCGGGTGTGTGCGTGCATGTGAAGGTCATTATAGAATTTTTCTCGTCATCAAACCTGTATATTTCGACCGTCCATGTGTCCTTTGTGAAAACAGCATCATGAATATCAACATCAAAGCTCACGTACTTATTGAAGCGGCTCATTCTGTAAGTGCTCAATGACTTGCACACGCTCATGAAGTCCTCGTATACTGTCCCATTCCGAAAATCTTCACCCAACAATGCGGGGCCTGTTCCTTTTTTCGTGATGTTCAGGACGGAATTTTTTTTCGCAAGCTCATCAAGATACTGTGTTATGTGCTTGTAGACTTCGGAGTTCTTATTCTTGCGGGCTTCTGTCTTCACTGTTGCATTGTCAACCCAAGCCACAGCATTTACATCAGCACCGGCCTTTATCAGCAAGTCGATAATTTCCGGGTTTGAAGTTTTTTCTGCCGCCAGCATCAATGCATTTTTCCCGTTCAGCAGCACTGAATTTACATCAGCCCCTGCCTTTATGAGCGCGTCAATAATTTCGGGAGCGTTATTGTCAGAAGCCGCATACATGAGAGCTGTTGTCCCGATAGAATCTGCAGCATTGACATTCACTCCTGCTTTGACGAGTGCGCTGATGATTTCCGGGTGTTTTGTCCTTGAGGCCGCATTCATCAGTACGTTAGAATTTGAATTGTACGTTGCGTTGAGGTCTGCTCCTGCCTTTATGAGTGCTTCAAGAACTTCATAGTTCTCGTTATAGTCCGCCGCCATGAGAAGTGCATCTCCGCCATTTTTGTTCTTTACGTTGATATTAGCTCCTGCCTTTATGAGTGCATTGATGACGTTCACTGAACTGTTCTCATTGGCCGCATACATGATGGGAGTGAAGCCTTCTTTGTCGGTGTCGTTCACGTCGGAGCCGGCCTTGATGAGCAGCTCTGTAACTTCTGCGTTCGGGTTGCTGAATGCCGCCTGCATGAGTGCAGTAGTCCCGTTCTTGTTGTGAGCATAGACTCCGGCACCGGCTTTCAGAAGCGTATCAGTGATCTCCGGGTTTGTGTTGTATCTTGCCGCAAACATGAGGGCTGTCCAGTCATCTTCTGTTTTTGCGTGAATATTTGCTCCGTTCTCTATGAAGTACTTTATGACTTCGGGATGTGATGTTCTTTTCGCGGCTATCATCAAGATAGAAGTCCCGTCTTCCTGAGCAGAATTGAAAGATAAATTTTCCTTCCTGAAAACTTCTGCAATCTCATTCAGTGTTCCGTTTTCTGCGAGATTCTCGAACTCCACCCACGTCAAAGCCTCCGAAATTCCTGCCGTCATAATCACAGCAGAACACAACAGCAACAAAAAAGTCCGCTTCACAATAAAAGCACCTCGCTAATAAAAATATTTATGGATTGTGAGATTATATCATCATGCTATAATTCAGGCATTCACAGAAAAAATAATATATAGGTGTTGCAGAACATGAAAGGGAATTTAGTATTTTTGTTCTTGACCCTCTGGCCGATGTTCGGGGGTATTGTGTCGTACTTTATCGGACGTTCAAGCAGAAAAGCCCGCGATTACTCCGCTGATTTCGTCTGTCTCGTTGAACTTGCCGCTGTGTTCTGGTGCCGTAAGTTTATCGGTGATGAGCTTATTGTGCCGGGTGTGTGCGGTCTAGGGATAAAATTTTCGCTCGACGGCTTCAGGTATATTTACGCGGCAATTATCGCGTTCATGTGGGCGGTAACGACGATGTTTTCGCGCGAGTACTTACAGCACCACCATAACCGCAACCGTTATTATCTCTATGTGTTGATGACGCTCGGCAGCATCATGGGAGTATTTTTGTCTGGGGACTTGTACACGACGTTTATATTTTTCGAGATGATGTCGCTGTTCTCGTACATTATGGTAGTACAGGACGAAACACCCGAAGCACAACGCGCCGCACAGACATATCTTGCCATTGCGATAATCGGAGGGCTGGTTACGCTCACGGGGTTAATCCTGCTCTACGCTGAAACAGGAACGCTCGACATAGCTTCACTGAAGGGGCACAAAGTATCTTATGTTTCCGGCGTTCTGATATTCGTTGGCTTTGCGGCAAAGGCGGCAATTTTCCCCTCGCACATATGGCTTCCGACCGCACACACTGCCGCACCTGCTCCATCGAGCGCGTTACTTTCGGGGCTGCTCACAAAGTCCGGGCTTTTCGGGATTCTTGTTCTTAGTGCGGGGCCGTTCCTCCACGATTCACTATGGGGCTTCATGCTGTTAGTGCTGGCAATAATCACTATGGTACTCGGTGCTGTTCTTGCGGTGTTCTCCGTCAACATAAAGCGGACTCTTGCGTGTTCGTCGATGTCGCAGTTAGGCTTCATACTGACGGGAATAGCTATGCAGTGCTTCTTGGGTGAAGAGAATGACCTGGCTGTTCGCGGGACGATATTATACATGGTGGGTCATTCGCTGGTGAAGCTAGTGCTGTTCCTTTGCGCTGGTGTCGTACACATGAACACTCACAAACTCAACCTGAACGACATACGCGGTTTCGGGCGCGGCAAAAAGTGCTTGATGTTTGCGTTCGTTATGGGCGGTCTTGGCCTCATGGGTGCTCCTTTCTGGAACGGCTATTTAGGGAAAACGTTAATACATGAAGCAATCGTAGAGCATATTCACGAGCTGGGGCATGCGGTGAAGGGTGCTACAGGGTCGCTTGCGTTCATGAGTGCGGCGGGCGAGTCGATGATGTTCGAGGTGTGCGAATGGCTGTTCCTGATTTCGGGCGGACTGACAACTGCATACGTCATCAAGCTGTTCATTGCGCTGTTCGTGGCTTCACCCACACCGAAAATGCATCAGAAGGACGTGTACATTTCGCGCTCAAATGCTTTATGGCTCACTCTGTCGGCTCTGCTTCTTCCCGTAATCGGAATGATGCCTTACAGTGTCGGCGATAAATTGAGCATAGTGGGAGCGTCATTCATGAACGGCCCGGAACATCATCACATCATCAATTACTTTTCGTCGGAAAGCCTAGAGGGAGCAATAATCTCTATCGGCATCGGAATAGCTGTATATTTTCTGCTGATCCAGAACTTTCTGCTTGAGCGGGACGGGAATAACATAACGTATCTTGACTTATGGCCGGAGAAGCTGAACATCGAGAACTTGCTGTTCCGTCCTGTTATCGGGGTAATACTGCCGTTTTGCGGAGCACTGTTTGCGCGTGTAGTTGACCTCATCACTGCCGGGCCTGTAACGCTTGCACTCTCTAACATGTCGCGCATAAAGTTCATACGTCCGCCGGAAGATACAGACTTCGGGTACTATCAGGACGAGGCCAAGAATGAGACTGTGAGTATGCTTCTGCCTTCAAGCCTTGCTTACGGACTTATGACTTTTGCGATAGGGTTGTTGTTCGTGATAGCGTTCTTGATGCTGTGATATGATTTACGAAAAAATTTTTACAGGAGGAATTATCATCATGAAAAAACTTTTTGCTTTATCGTTAGCTGCTGTGTTAGTGTCATCGTGTGCATTTGCTGAACCGATCAAGCATGGGCAGTGCTACACCTCCGACGAACTTACTACCCTCGACAAACATGATGTAGCCGGCGGAAAAGGCACACTGTACGGGGAGTTCGCATTCGTCCGGGACAACGCACGATCGGAAGACGCGATAAAGGAGATAGGCTTCATGACGCTGAAACACGGCGACTTCATCGGGCTTCACGCACACAATGACAATGAGGACGCATACCTCATAATTTCGGGAGCAGGAGTGTTCTTTGACGGTGAAGGCAATGCATGGGTAGTAGAGCCTGGCGACATGACGATAGCACGTCCGGGACAGCTTCACGGCCTCGCGAATCTTTTCGGTGAGGATCTTGTGTTCCTCGACATCATCGCCAAG
>CAJOED010000086.1 GCA_905233335.1 uncultured Synergistales bacterium | reverse complement strand
CGATTCTGTCAGAAATTATTTTTGCGAGGAGAAAGTCAGCGAGCGTCAACGTTCCAACAATGAGCACCCTGAAAGCTGTTGTGCTGTGTGCTATCTGCCAGAACAGGCCAAGAAGTGTGAACCATACAGGGCCGTAATTGTAGCGTGATGTGTTTGCGTAAATGTTTTTGCCCTGAGCGGCAAGTTCCCCGACAATGCAATAGCTTTCAAAGTCGAAATTATGACCGAGTGCCATGAAGACAAAACGTATAACCACTCCTGCAAGAATGCACAGCCAGAAATTTTTTGCGTTAATGTTCTTCATTCTTGAGTCCCTTCTTGAGTTCGCGAAAATCTTTTACGGCTCTCATTCCTATTTTGATAATGCGCTTCATGTTTATGAAGTTCTTTCCTCCCTGTCTTGGCCGGAAAGTTATATCTTTGAACGCAATATTTTCATGGAAGTATGCAAAGTATGTAGTCAGCATTACATTNGAGATGTATTTTGCTACGAGTCCAGAACGCATTAACCTGAAGGGAGCATTTGAGTCGGGAACTTTCACGCCGAATATTACGCGCAACAACAAGCACAAAACCTTCTCGACAAATTTCCGTGAAGCTCCGTCCTTCCTGTCCGGCCTCTTACCCAGTATTGCCGAAAAATTCTCACGTTCAGCCCAAAACAACTCGAACTCTGCGGGTGAAGTCTGACCGTCAGTGTCCGTCTGAAAGATATACTCTGCTCCGTGCTCAATAGCATAACGATAGCCGTAAATACACGCCGCTCCGTGTCCGCCGTTCTCTTTCGTGAGGGGAAGAAGAAGCTCTCGTGTGCGTGCGAGTTCATGAAGTATCTCCAGTGTGTTGTCCCTGCTTCCGTCATTCACGACAACAAGCCGTGATTTTCCGCCGCCGTTATGACGTTCTACTACGGGATACCATTCTTCAACAAATTGTGCTATGTTTTGGGATTCGTTATAGGCAGGTGCTACAAGGTACAATATCGGGTCGATGGTCGATGGTCGATGGTCGATTTTACCAAAATTACCCGTCATCGTCAAACACTCCTTCACAAAAATTTTTCTGCATTATAGCACGTCCCGCAACGCCTCAATAATTTTCTCCGCAAGCACCGATCCTATACCCGGAACTTTCTGCAGCTCGTCAGGACTCAATGCCGCAATCTTCTTCACACTGCCGAACTTCACGAGCAATTCCGCCGCCTTCTTGCGACCGATTCCAGGAATATCATCAAGCCTCGAATGCCGCATGTGTTTTTCCCGCGCGTTTCTGTGAGTCGTTATCGCGTACCTGTGCACCTCATCGCGCAGTCTCTGCAGTAATTGCAGTGCTTCGTCATCACGTCCAAGCCTCAAAGGTTCAGGGTTTCCGGGAAGGAATATCAGCTCTTCACGTTCAGCAAGTGCTATCAGCGGAAGCTCAAAGCCAAGTTCACGCAACGCACGCAAAGCATATTCGAGCTGTCCCTGCCCGCCGTCGATGAGTGCTAATTGCGGTGTCGGCTCGGAATTGTCGAGAACATGAGCATAACGCCTCTTCACAGTCTCGTAGATTGATGCGAAATCGTCAATTTCTCCGTCCCTAAGTGAACGTATCTTGAAGCGTCTGTACAAGTTCGGGCTTGGCCGTCCCTGCTCAAACACTACACAGCAGCCGTAAGTATCATGACCGTGTGTGTGCGAAATGTCGAACGCGTCAATCCTCCACGGTAATATTTTCAGGCCGAGAACTTCCTGAAGGCGATTGAGTACGTGCCACGTCTCATTGTCGAGGTCTTCCTGTAGTGCTGACGATATGCGCTGACGTGAGAGCCTCCATACCGCCCGTATTGTGTCCCGGTAACGTGCGGCCTTCTCGAACTCAAGATTTTTCGCCGCGTCGTTCATTCGTTCGCGCAACCTCTCGACGAGTTCCGGCGATTTCCCCTCAAACAGTAATATGATGTCAGCAACACGTTCACGATATTCTGACTGTGTACAACGTCCCGCACATGCTCCCATTGACCGCCCAAGATTGTACTCAACGCATGGACGCTTCTTTGTGTCGGGGGAGATTGTTTTGCGGCAGACACGAAGGGGAAAATAACGTTCTGCAAGCCTCATCAAGTTTCTGATGTTCCCTGCGTCAACGAATGGGCCAAGATATAATGCGCCGTCTTTGGCTTTGTGGCGTGTGATTTCGATTCGCGGGTAGTCTTCGGCGGTAATCTTCACATACGGGTAGCGGTCGTTCATTTTCAGGTCAACATTGAAGAACGGTGAGTACTTGCGGATTAATTTTGCTTCAACGATGAGGGCTTCTGCTTCTGTTTCGGTGCGTATAGTGGAGATGTCCTCTATGAGTTCTACGAGTTTGCGGAGGCGCGGCGATGCGTGGGAATGCCGGAAATACGACGACACTCTGCGGCGTAACTTCTTGGCCTTTCCGACGTAAATTATTTTGCCGTCAATGTCCCTCATGAGATATACTCCGGGGCGTTCGGGTAATGTTTTCAGGATTTGGGAAATTTTTTCTTTCATGTTTATATTATACTCATCATAAATTTTTACGTTATCAATTTTCACACGCACTGATACAATTTACACATTACTTTCACAACAAAAATTTTTCACACAGGAGTGATTTTTCATGAAGTCATCTCGTATTTTTCTTGCGGCTCTATTAGTCGCTTCTCTCCTCGTCGGCTGTTCATACGCTGACACAGACAAAACCGGCTGGCCCTCACAATTACGCTTCATGGCAGGCCCCCCCGGCGGAAACTGGTTCGCACTCGGCACAGCTCTTAGTGAGATGTGGACTGGCGCAGGACTCCCGCAGACTACAAGCTCATCCGGCGGCGGTGTCTCGAACATCCTCAACGCTCACGCAAGACGCGGGGACTTAGGGTTCTCGGTAACGTCATTACTCGGCGCGGCTCTCAAAGGTGAAGCAGACTTCAAGGGACGCACCGTCAGCAACGCGGTAATCATGGCGAACTTGTACACACAGTACACATACTTCATCATGCGCAAGGATTTCGCCGAAAAGAACAACATCAAGTCCGTAGAAGACATCATCGCGAAAAAATTACCGATGAGATTCGCAACCCTCAAGCCCGGCACAAGCTCTGAATTTGTCGTCAAGGCACTTTTCGAGAAGGGTTACGGTTTCGACTACAAGAAAACATTTCAGGAATGGGGCGGCACTGTCGAATACGCTTCATACGACGGCGGCGCGGACTTACTCGCTGATAACCACCTCGACTGCTTTGCGTTCTCAATCGGCAAAGTTGCTTCTACCGTCATGAACATTGAGAGCCAGCTCGACATCGTGTTACTTCCCGTCGGACAGGAAGCACTCGACAAACTCGCGGACGCATACGGAACTGTTACGCTCACGATAGATCCCGGCATCTATAAGTCAGTCCCGGAAGGTGCAGAGCCGGTGAAAGTCGTCGGTGATTACACATGCATAGTCATCAGGAAAGACCTCCCCGAATCCCTCGTGTACGAACTCAACAAAGCCATATGGGAGCACAAGTCCGAAATGGTTGCGGCAGTGAAGGACATGAACGAACTCATACCGTCAATAGCCCTTCCCGAAAAAGTTCCTGCGCATGAAGGAAGCGTAAAATTCTGGAGTGAGCTGAACAAGTAATGCGTAAACTTTCCGGCGTAACAAAGACAGTCATTTATCTCTATGTGCTGGCTATGGGAGTGTTTCACCTGTTCACGGCCAGCGCGGGAAACTATGAGGCGTTCTTACAGCGCACAATACATCTTGCGTTCGTACTGCCTCTTGCGTTCGTGTTGTTCCCGGTAAACAGCAAAGCCCCGAAAGACCGCGTACCGTTCTATGACTGGATACTTGCGATTTTGGCGGCGGCTCCGGGTGTGTATTCGATGGTGAACTACACGGCCATAACGGAAAGAATACAGCAGATAGACCCCCTCACGACTGCACAATTAGTACTAGGCTCACTGCTTGTTGTGTTATTGCTTGAGGGCACGCGGCGAATTGTCGGTCTTCCGTTGTCGCTGATTGCGGCGTTGTTTGCGGCGTATATGCTGTACGGTGAGAACTTGCCGGGACTGCTTCAGGGCTTTCCGTTCTCGTATCCTGAAGTCATCGAGCAGCTTTATCTTACGGACGAGGGCATATTCTCATCACCTTTGGGAGTGTCGGCAACTTATGTCATGATATTCTTGATATTCGGAGCGTTCCTCGAAAAGTCCGGCGCAGGGGACTGGTTTATGAGTGTTGCGCAAGCCTTCACTGGAACGACTCCCGGCGGCCCCGCACAAATTGCTGTCATGAGTTCGTGCCTTTTCGGTTCAATTTCAGGGTCAGCAGTTGCGAACGTCTACGGAACAGGGACATTCACGATTCCGCTCATGAAGAAAATAGGTTACGAGCCATATTTCGCGGGAGCTGTTGAGGCAGTTGCGAGTTCCGGCGGTCAGATTATGCCTCCGATTATGGGAGCTGGAGCGTTCCTCATGGCATCGTTCTTGGGCATACAGTACAGGGAAGTGATGATTGCGGCGATTTTCCCGGCGTTGCTGTACTACGGCGCGTTATTCCTCATGGTAAGGCTTCGTGCTCTCAAGTCGGGCTTGCGTGGGCTTGACCCTTCCGAATTACCCTCAAAGCACTATGTTCTTTCACGATTCTACATGGTTGCTCCGATTGTCGGACTGATTGCGTTTCTGCTCATCGGCTATACTCCCATGCGTGCGGCATTGCTTGGTATAGGGTTAGCGTGGCTGGTGTCGTTCTTCAACTTCAAGCCTGACACAACACCGGCACAAAAAATTCTTGCCTGCATCGTAGCATTAATCTCACTTGGCCTTGCTGTGTTCTTCATGATGCGTCCCGAAATTGCCGACAGCGTGAAGCCCGGTATGCAGTTCGTGATAATTGCGGCGTATATGCTTGTTGCTTCTGCCTTCAATCCCGGCATGAACACTAGAGAATTTATCGACGCAATAGAGCAGGGTGCGCAGGGTATTCCGTTAGTGTGTGTTGCGTGTGCTACGGCGGGAATAGTTCTTGGTGCAGTGTCTCTTACGGGTATCGGCGGGAAGCTCGTCGGTTTCGTGATTTCGTTTGCGGGGAACATGCCGCTGCTGGCTCTCGTTCTCGTCATGCTGATAGCTACACTCTTGGGAATGGGATTACCGACAACGGGCGCATATATTCTTGCGGCGGCTTTGGGTGCTCCTATACTGGTGAAGCTGGGATTTCCACCGATAGCGGCTCATATGTTCGTGTTCTACTACGCGATAATCTCGAACATCACACCTCCCGTAGCTTTGGCGGCATATGCGGCGAGTTCTATTGCTGACTCGAATCCCAACAGGACGGGTTTTCAGGCTATGCAGTTAGGATTTCTTGCGTATGTTGTGCCGTTCGCGTTCTGCTACGATCCCGGTTTGCTGATGCAGGGAACATGGGCGCAAATAGGCTGGGCAGTATTGAGCGGTATCGGTGCTGTAGTTTCGTTCGCGGGAATGTGGATGGGATACTTACGGAAGCCGCTGGGACTCGTGATGAGGCTGCTGCTGTGTGTGTCGGGTGTTCTGTGCCTCACTGTATGGCCTGCTACGACGATTGCGGGACTCGTGATTGTTGCGGCGGTGTATGTGATTTCAGGAAAGTAGAAATAATTTTACGCTCCTGCTGTGAATTTTGCGGCGGGAGTATATTTTTTTCAGGGGGTTGTATTAATGAGTGAAAGTTTTTTTGCGGCTGTGCGTGTAGTTATGCCCATGATTTTGTTGATGATAATCGGCTGGCTCTCAAGGACAGGAGGACTCATTGACCGTCCTGCAATGAAGCAGTATGACCGAATAATCTTCAGGATATTCATGCCGTTACTGCTGTTCAAGAACATATACGAGATGGATTTTTCGCAGGGTTTCGCGTACAAAGAGATGATATTTGCGTCGGTGTGTATTCTGATAAATTTTGTCTTCTGCATGAAGTTCCCGAAGTACCTCACGAATGACCCTCGTAAATCTTCCGTAATCGGTCAGGCCGTAGTCAGGGGTAACTACATTATATTCGGTGTCGTTGTGTCTGAAGCGTTGTACGGTGAGGGCAATATCGGCACGGTGATAATGCTCGGAGTACTTGTTGTGCCCGCAATAAATATTGTGTCTGCGATAATTCTTGAGGCAGGGCGTTCACGTCAGGCGAACATCATACAGTTATTCATAGCTGTTCTGAAAAATCCCATGATAATCGGTGCAATATTCGCGTTTGTGTTCAAGGGTTTCGGGATTCCTATATACGCTCCTGTATGGTCGGTGATGCGGAGTATAGCGAACTCCACTACAACAATCAGCTTCATATCGTTGGGAGTTGGACTCGACATGGCAGAAGCGGTTGCTGACAGAAAGTTATTAGCGTGGGGAGTATTCCTGCGTCTTGTCGGAGTGTCGTGTGTATTCATTCCTGCGGCGGTGATTGCGGGCTTCCGTGAGCAGAGCTTGT
>CAJOED010000085.1 GCA_905233335.1 uncultured Synergistales bacterium | reverse complement strand
AATGAAGTAATGAAGTAGCACGATGTTTTTCCGCCGATTTTTCGGGGTGGGTGGGTGGGAGAAAAATCGGCGGTGTTCTTTCCTTACTATTCGGAGGTGATTACATGAAGAAAGCTAACCCGTTAATCAAATGTGCCTGCAACATAGACCTCATTATCGCTATGGCTGCATTAATCGTTCTTACCCTCGTAACAAGCGCGGGAGTTTTCAAACGCTACGTCATGAAAGACCCCATACTGTGGCAGGAAGAAATTTCTGCTTTCTGTCAGGTCTGGATGGTATACATGGGAGCAAGTGCCGCATTCCGTTCTGGAAGCCATGTAGCTATCGAGATGCTCATTGACGCGCTCCCGGCCAAGTTACAGAAATTCATGGGCTACGTCATTGATGTTATTGTGCTGTTCGTTCTCGTGTTCCTGCTCGTGAAATCACAGGCGTATGTTGCGCAGGTTTTCGGGCGTTCAGGAAGGCCGACACCGATTTTGCGAATACCATACACATACATTTACGGAGTTGCGCCTTATGGGTGCGGGCTGATGATAATAAGCTATTTTGTGTCGAAATATGCCCCGCTGTTTGTGAAGTCAATTGATATTCCTGAAAGCAAAGGTGATGACGAATGATTAACGCCCTCACACTAAGCATAATCGGAGCAATCGCACTCATTATTCTGTTACGTCTGCTGAAGGTGAACTGGCTGTTCGTAGTTGTTGCGGCGGCGGTGTTACTTGTCGGCGTGAACATTCAGTGGGTCAAGCCTGCGCTGGAGGACATCGGGCGGAGCTTGGGCACTAATACCGTTCTCGGAATTTCTGCGGTGGCTATGCTCGTCCTGCTGTTCCTGAAAGTCCCGGTATTTATTTCGGTGTTCGGCGGCTCGTTAATATACTTCCTGTTCAACCCAGGCATAAACCAGATAATTTTCGGTCAGCGTTCAGTAATAGGTACGGAAAACCCTTCACTTCTCGCAATACCTTTCTTTGTGTGCGCAGGGACATTCATGAACTATTCGGGCGTAACGAACAGAATCATGAACTTCTGCTCCGCAATAACAGGACGTATGCCCGGAGGACTCGCGCAGGTGAATGTACTGCTCTCTACTCTCATGGGCGGTCTGTCAGGCTCGAACTTGGCCGATGCCGCAATGGAAGCAAAAATGCTCGTGCCGGAAATGGAGAAGCAGGGGTTCAGCAAGGAGTTCAGCTCCGTAGTTACTGCCGCGTCCGCAATGATTACTCCACTGATACCGCCGGGGATAGCGATGATACTTTACGGGTGCATTGCTGACGTGTCGATCGGAAAACTATTCATGTCGGGCATCACTGTCGGAGGCTCTCTGTGCATTGCTATGATGGTACTCGTTCACATAATCTCAAAGAAGCGCGGCTACCTTCCCATACGCAAGACAAAATTAACGTGGAGTGAATTATGGCAGCATTTACGTCCTGCACTGCTCCCCTTGTGCCTTCCCATAATAATAATCGGCGGAATAAGGCTCGGAGTTTTCACAGCAACGGAAGCAGGAGCAATAGCGATACTCTACGCAATAATTCTTGGGCTTCTGTACCGTGAGTTGAGCATAAAGGGAATAATTCAGGCGTGCAAAGAAACAGTGTGCACAACCGGCGGCATAATGTTAATCGTGTCGGCGGCTTCAGTGTTCTCATGGGTGCTGACTAAGGAGAGAATCCCCCAGCAGCTCACGGAGTTCATAGTGTCGATATGCCCGAACAAGTACGCGTTCTTGATTGCGGTGAATATCTTTGTGCTGATTGTCGGAATGTTCATAGAGGGCAACGCAACAATGATAGTTCTTGTTCCGTTGTTGGCTCCTATAGCGAGGCAGTACGGGATCGACGAGATACAGTTCGCGATGATATACATCTTCAACAACGCAATAGGTGCTCTGTCGCCTCCGATGGGAACTCTGATGTTCGTAACGTGTTCGGTTACCGGGTGCAAGACAAAGACATTCATGAAGGAAGCAATACCGTTCTACATGCTGTTGGTGTTCCTGCTGTTGCTGCTGACGTTCTGTCCGCCAGTTACGACGGCAATAGTGAAATTGACATACGGTGGATAAAGTATAGAATGTTAAGCCCTCTGAAAAATATTCGGGGGCTTTTTAGTTGTAATTCACGCCAGGAGGTTTTAATTTATGGAATTGAGCCAAGATGTAATTTTAGAGTGTAATAATTGCGGTCATCAAAATATTATCGATAAAAAGTCTTTTGAGGTTGAAGAATATAGCAGCGAGAGAAAAATGGGACCTGAAATTGAATGGGATTTTCACGGTGATTTTAATTGTGAACAGTGCGGACACTTAATGGAATGCCGCATAATGGGCTATGAGTACCCGGAAGGGGCTCTTAACAGCTGGGATAAAGAAGTGAGCGGCTGTGTTGTTTTGTATAAGCCATCGTTCGTAATAGATAACTGAAAGACATTCGAAGAAGACAACTTATCTAGCTCTCTGAAAATTTCGGGGAGCTTTTATTTTTTGTATAAGTAGTATGTTCATTGACGAAAAGTAAAATTTATATTATTTTATTCACAATCCATTTAATGAAATTCACTATACTTTTTCACAATAAAATATTTTAAGGAGGCATTACCCCGTAATGAGCAAGAAACTTGTAGCAGATCTCATTGTTGATTACCTTGAGCGCAGGGAAGTCCGTTATATCTTCGGGCTTTGCGGACACACAGTAATAGGAATGCTCGACGCACTCAACCGCAACATCGAAAAAGGCGGCAAACTCCGCTACATCTCCAACCGTCATGAAGCAGTCGCCTCAACAGCCGCAGACGGTTACGCACGAGTTACGCACAAAGCATCGGTCGTAATGTGTCATCTTGGCCCCGGCATTACGAACGTCCTCACTGGTGTAGCAAACGCCGCATTCGACTCAATCCCGATGGTAGTATTCGCCGGCGACGTACCGAGCTACTATTACGGCAAGCACCCTCATCAGGAAGTCAACATGCACGGAGACGCAACACAGTACAGGCTTCTTGAGCCGGTCTGCAAACGCTGCTGGAGAGTTGATGACCCTGAAGCATTACCTGACATTCTCGATAAGGCTTTCAGGCTTGCGGAATCAGGGAGACCCGGCCCGGTGCTTATCGATATGCCGATGGACATATGGAGCAGGGAGATAGAGTCAGATCTTTTTGCGCGCACGTATCAGGACAGCCATATCACCGTGAAACCTGCACTTGATCCGTCAGCGGCTAAGGCCATCGCAAAGAGGCTCATTGAGGCAAAAGCTCCCGTAATCCATGCAGGCGGCGGAGTGTTATTAGCTCAGGCTTCTGCGGAACTTGCTGCACTCGCTGAATTTCTCGATATTCCCATTTCCCGTACGCTTATGGGTCAGGGCTGTGTGAGCGACCTTCACCCCTTGATGATAGGACAAACAGGATTCTGGGGACTTGCGCACACTCATGAGTTCACGCTCGGAGCAGACGTAATTCTTGCGCTCGGCACACGTTTCGCGGAAGCTGACAGTTCGAGCTGGTATCAGGGAGTAACATTCGACCCGGCCAAGACAAAATTCATGCAGATAGACATTGACCCGACAGAAATCGGCAGGAATTACCCCGTCGAACTCGGCGCAGTAGCTGACCTGAAACTTGCACTTGCACAGATACTTGAGGCCGCAAAAGCAATCAAGCCCGACGGAATAAAGAGACCCGGACTCCGTGAGAAAATCGCGAAGGCAAAAGCGGACTTCAAAGCCTCGAACGTGGCAATCTCGAATGACGGACGCTTCCCGATGACACCGCAGAGAATCTTGAAGGACCTCAAAGCCGCACTCCCTGAAGACGCATTAATCTTCACCGACGTTGGCTGGAACAAGAACGGTGTAGCTCAGCAGTACGACATCACGATACCCGGCACAGTACATCACTCGTCAGGACTCGCGACAATGGGCTTTGGTGCATCGGCTGTTCTCGGCGGCAAAAAGGCGGCTCCCGACAAAATATGCATTGCTCTCATCGGCGACGGCGGATTCGGTGTCAACCCAACATGCATGGCTACAGCAGTGGAAGAAGGCATAGCGTGCACATGGGTAGTCATGAACAATATGGCGTTCGGGACAATCGCAGGACTTGAGAACGCGAACTACAAGACGAAATTCGGCACAACATTCCACACACCGAACGGAGATGCATATTCACCGAACTGGGCGAAAGTTGCGGAAGGTTATGGAGTGGAATCTATACGCGTGAACTCCGCAGACGAACTTGCACCCGCGCTCGCAAAGGCCGTAGAAGCGAATAAGGCAGGTCGTCCGTTCCTTGTTGAGGCAATCATGGAGAATATTGCAGTTCCGACTCCTGGCTGCTGGAACATCAACGACATCTACACACCGAGCGACCTCGTAAGTGAAGGGAAACTCGTAAAGAAGGACGCGGACGGAAAATACATTCCGCCTAGCCACGCGAAATCACACATCACGAAATAAATATTGAGAGGAGATATACATATACAATGGCGCATCATGAAGTAACACCTGAAGAAATCGCAATGCTTGAAGAAATGGTGAAGAAAGCCAGAGCAGCGGCTGAAGTCATCGCAACATACGACCAGGAGAGAGTCGACCACCTCTGCAGGGCAATCTGCGCGGCACTCTATCCCCTGAAAGTATGGGGTCCCATCTGTGATGAGGCTGTTGACGAAACACGTCTCGGCGACAAAGTTACGAAACGCAACAAGAGGAACAAGCTGAAGCTCATTCTCCGCGACTGCTTACGTCAGAAGAGCGTCGGCATCATCGAGACAATCCCGGAAAAAGGACTCGTGAAGTACGCAAAGCCCGTAGGTGTCATCGCTACTCTCGTCCCGACAACAAACCCATGCGTAACCCCTGCAGGACAGGCGATCTATTCGGTGAAAGCACGCGACGTTCTCATCTGTTCACCGCACCCAAGAGCAAAGAAGACAACCTGCAAAACCGTAAACATCATCCGCGACGTTCTCGCACGTGAAGGCGCACCTGCAGACATCATTCAGGTAATCGAGGAGCCGAGCATCACACTCACTCAGGAACTCATGAAGATGGTGGATCTCGTAATCGCTACGGGAGGCCGTCCGATGGTACGTTCAGCATACTCATCAGGTGTCCCGGCATACGGTTCGGGCGCAGGAAACTCAACCGTCATCGTCGACAACACCGCCAACACAAAAGAACGCGCATATGAAGCCGCAATGAACACGAGAATCTCAAAGTGTGCAGATTTCGGTTCAGGCTGTTCATGCGACGGAAACTTGATCGTTCACGAGAGCGTCTATGATGATTTCGTCGAGGGGCTCGCAAAAGAAGGCGCATATTTCCCGACGTGGGAAGAAGCCGAGAAGATTAAGAAAGTCATGTGGGACGAAACAGGACACAGACTGCCCGACACAGTAGCAATTTCGGCACAGGCACTCGCGGAAAAAGCCGGCTTCACGATCCCCGCTGACCGTAAGTTTATCGCCGTCCCGAACAACGGACAGAAAGAGGGCTTCACGATCAACACGAAAGAGGACATCAAGAAGTGCATCGGCAAAGAACATTTCTTCAGCACCGAGAAACTTACGACGCTCCTTACGCTGTTCAAGTACGGCGGAGAGTTCCAGACAGCACTCGACATCATGCAGGAAATTTTCGACAAGGCGGGCGGCAAAGGACATTCATGCGGCCTGTACTCATTCGATGATGATCACATTCACCGTCTCGGAATGTGCGCACCTGTTTCACGATGCATGATCCGTCAGCCCAACAACCGCGGCAATGCAGGAAGCGCAACGAACGGAATGCCCCCGACGAACTCAATGGGCTGCGGCACATGGGGCGGCAACATCGTCAGCGAGAACATCACCCTGAAGCACTACATGAACACGACGTGGGTAGCGCGTCCGATTATGGAGGATATGCCTTCACTGCAGGCGTTATTTGGTGAGTTCTACGAGGACGGCATGGACGAGGAATAATCTTTCTCACGACACAATCATAATCTGAAAACTTTTTCCGGCACT
>CAJOED010000084.1 GCA_905233335.1 uncultured Synergistales bacterium | reverse complement strand
AGCTGCACGGCTTCGTTGATCACTTCCAGAGCCTTTGGCCCCATCTCTTCCGACACCGTTTTCAGCATAAACGTCTGCAGGAATGCCAGCAGGCGGATGTCGTGGATGTGAGCCATGAAATTCTTGATTTTCGACCACGACAGCCACAGATACCGTTTCAAGTATGTATTCTCAAGCTCTATCGCCTCATGAGCCTGCTGCAGTTCACTCAACTGCTGTGTCAATGCCACGTTCTCAGCCTCCTTGATGGACAACAACTGCTTAGTTTGCTGTAACTGCAATTCCAATTCTGCAGTCTTTACGTCCCTGTCGCTCAGCTGGTTCGACAGGGACAAAAATTCTTCTGCCGATAAGTTCATTATTACCTCCTTTGATTTTTGATAGATAAGATTGCAAAGATACAAATTTTCAGAAACAATACAAAGAAAATGCCACAAATTATTTGCATATCTCCAGAATTTTTCGTACCTTTGTATTGTAAGCAAAAGGCATTGTAATGCCGTGAAAGACAAATAATTAACCCCAATATTAACCATTAAAAACACGTAACGACTATGAACAAGACAGTAAAACTCATTTTAGAAATCATCGCAGCCATTTGTGCAGGACTTTCCGTTTTTCACCGGCACAAAGGTGAATATCCTGATACCCAAGACACCGCAGACAAAGCAGGCTCTCTTGTTCGTGGCACAAAGCCTGAAGATACACAAAGAGAGATACTCATACGCATTCACGATAAATTCAACGCGCCTCAAGAAGCAGATGATACAGCTTCCCGTGAACGACACCGGCCAGCCCGACTGGGACTTCATGACCGAGTACACGAGAGCCATAGAGCAGAGATTATATTTGCGTTACCTGGAGGCCAAGCAGTGAACCCCGAAATCATTTTTCCCATTCCCGGCACCGACACAGTAACATACATCAAGCCCACCATCACACGCCCGAATATTATCGTCGGTGAATACTCTTACTACGGCGGCAGGGACTTTCAGTCATGCGTAACACATCACTATGAGTTCATCGGCGACAGGCTCATAATCGGCAAATTCTGTCAGATAGGAGCAGGCGTTGAGTTCGTCATGAACGGCGCAAACCACAAAATGAACGCACTCACTACGTACCCGTTCTACATATTTCCGGGCTGGAATATGGACGCACCTCCGCTTGATGACCTGCCGCTGAAAGGTGATACGGTCGTCGGCAATGACGTATGGATCGGACAGAACGTTACGATTCTGCCGGGCGTGCACATAGGGGACGGAGCGATTATCGGACTGAACAGCACAGTAACACGCGACATTCCCCCGTACGTGATAGCAGCAGGAAACCCCGCACGAATAATCCGCAAAAGATTCGACGACGAACTCACAGAGTTATTATTGCGTTTGCGCTGGTGGGACAGAACTATAGAGGAGATTAATGCACTCATTCCGTTATTGACTTGCGGTGATGTCGAGAAAGTGAAGCGTGAAGTGAAAAGTTATCTTGGCCGCTGACCCTGTATTTTGCGTTGAGGCTGTATCACTGCTCCCCCTGCTTACCGACAATGACCCCAAAAAGGTGAAATATGATATAGTTGCGTTTATGGAGGTGAACTCATGAAGAAATTTTTTGCGCTATTCATTATGTTATGTTCATGTTCTGCGGCCTTTGCCGGAGAAGCTCTCGTAACCCTGAAAGCCCCCGACGACCTCACGGACTACGAAGCATTCACGGCAAAAGTTGCGGAGGCTGTCGGTGCGGAAGTCGTTACGGTATACGGCGCATTGTCGACGGCAAACACGGGACGGGTCTTTGCGTTCTTACGTTCCGGCACAAAAGACACTCCCGAACTCTTGAGGGATCTGAAAGCACATCCTGATGTGTTGTCGGCATCCCCGAACAGAAAAGTACGTATCAACAAAAGGAGGATTAGCGAGTGAAAAGATTTTTTTGTGCGTTATTGTTAGTGTTATGGGCTTCATGTGCGTTCGCCGGGGACGGAGTTATTGTCGTCATGAAGAACACGTCGGGCGCAAAAGTCCGTGCTGCTGGTGTGCGCTCTATGTCGGCGGTGAAGTCTCTCGAAAAATCCGCAAACGTGAAAATCTCCCGGACTTATGATGCACTCTCGGAAGCCGGCAACAAGATATTCATGTTCGTGAAGTCCGACACAAAAGACGACCAGACATTACTCGCGGAACTTCGCAGAAATCCTAACGTCCTCGCTGTATCACCCAACAGGAAAGTTCACTTGTTGGACACAAAGACCCCGAATGACCCGGAATATTATCATCAGTGGGCATTGCAGGCAATAAAAGCCCCTGAAGTATGGCCAAGTACAACCGGCTCTGATGATGTGTATGTTGCAGTGATTGACTCCGGCGTGGACTATGAGCATGAAGATATTTCCGCGAACTTCTCTCACGAATACAGCATGAACTTTAGCGGTTTCTCAGAAGGCGATTATGACCCCGACGAGTATTACGACGTTCAAGATCACGGGACACATTGCGCTGGTATCATTGCGGCGGTCGGCAATAACTCGCTAGGTATTTCCGGCGTGAACTGGCAGACAAAAATTATCTCCGTGCGTGTAATGGGCGCGGACGGTTCCGGCAATAATAATGATATTGTCGCGGGTATAGACTACATCGTCAAACTGCTTCAGGATAATCCGACTCTGAATCTTGCGGCGGTGAATTTGTCTCTTGGCGGCTTTGGACCGTTTTCCCCCGGCGAAGTAGACGAAGAAGATGCGTACTGGCTGGCATTCAAGACATTGAGCGACATGAACAGAACGGTAATCTGTGTTGCGGCGGGAAATGAATCTGTTGAAGTCGGTGCTCCCACTGTCAGTGATGATAACGAATACGAAAAATACGAAAAGGGAGGATACGTATACCCAGCGTCATTCACGGGAATAGACAACATGATAGTAGTAGCTGCGGCAACGTCTGACTTACAGCGCGCATATTTCTCGAACTACGGCCGGAATTACGTGGATATTGCTGCTCCCGGCAATGATATTTTCAGCACAGTCCGGCATGAGGCTTCAGAATATGTTGCGTATGACACGATGGAGAGAACTTACGCCTACAAGAAAAAAAGCGGCACATCAATGGCTACTCCTTATGTTGTAGGAGCGGCGGCACTCATAAAGTCGGCATATCCCAGCGCAACAGCTTCACAGATAAAGGCGGCAATTCTCGGAGGTGCGAACGGTGATTATCTTGTTGATGACGGGACATCACAGCATGGATTTCTTGACCTCAAAGGAGCGTTCGAGTTCATGAGCAACGATAAAGCCCCGAAAATTTCTCGCGCAAACATTCACAGCGGGACGGTCGGACAGCCGTATAATTATGATTTCTTTGCGTCGGGTGCAGGTGTCGAGTGGGACATAATCGGAGAGCTTCCCGAAGGCTTATCGTTCAACAAGGGAAAAATCAGCGGGACTACCGGTGAGAGCAGCGAAAAATCTTTTGTCGTCATTGCAGAAAATGATTACGGTTCTGATTCACTCTACATAACCATCAACATAGAAGGAGCAGAAGCACCCAAAATCACGACAGAAGAACTTTATGATGCGGGAGCCGGTGTGAATTATGATTGTATTGTTGATGCGTCGGGAAGCTGGCCGATGTCATGGGATATTTCCGGGAATTTGCCGGAAGGACTCGAAATTGACAGCAGCACGGGCAGGATTTCGGGAACTGTTTATGATGATGCAGGCACATACGACTTCACTGTTGCGGTAAAGAATGCGGCCGGTACTGACACAAAGCAGTTCACGCTGACGGTTTATCCCCCTGAACCTCCGTATATCATCACCGAATACCTCAATGAAGGCGTAAAGGGGCGTGTATATATTAATGAGTCATATGAAGCGCCAAAAATAGAGGCTTACGGGTTCGGGAATATAACATTCAGCGTAACGGCCGGCGAATTGCCTTCGGGCTTGATGCTTGATGAGGCAGGTACTATTTCGGGTATTCCTGAAGTGTCCGGAGATTTTACGTTTACCGTAACTGCTGAAAATCTTGCGGGGGAAGACAGCAGAGAATATACCCTCACGATAAATGACTATGAGCCGTATATATACCTCGTCATAAAAGACAATGAGCCGTATATGTTAGGTGATAGCCTCACCTTTTTGAAGGGAATATACAGTGAGTATACAATCGTTTTTCAAGGGAGCGGCCCTATGTCTTTCGAGACAGCAGGATCAGTATTGCCGCCCGGGATTGACTTCGTGAAGGGCGAAACTTCTCTCAAAATTGCCGGTATAGCACAAGAAACAGGGGAGTTCTCTCTGTCAGGAATAGTCGAGAACAGCATGGGAACTTACCCCGTCGAAAATTTACCACTTTACGTGATAGAGCCGGTAAGAATCACCAGCCTTTACCTGCCCGATGCCGTAAAGGATTCGCAGTATGACTTCACGCTGTCCACGCTCAACGGCACTTCTGCATCATGGAGAAATCTCCAGGATATGCCCGACGGTTTGACGCTCACGGAGGCAGGAGTAATCACCGGGAAACCGACAGTGTCCGGGAAATTTTCGTTTGATGTTGTTGCTTCCGATGCAGATTTCAGGACGTTCACGCTCATAATACGAGAAGCTCCCAAAATACAGACAGCCTCACTTCCTGACGGCAAACAGGACACAGCATACTCATCACAGCTCACATCAACGGGTACACAGCCGGTAATATGGAGTGCGTCGGGACTTCCTGCGGGCTTAGTTCTCTCGTCGAACGGGTACATTTACGGGACTCCGGCGCAATCCGGGAAGTTCACGGTTGACGTTACAGCCTCGAACACAGTAAGCATGGACGCGCGGCAGTTCACAGTGAACATTTCGGAGAAGGACAGCGAAAAAGAGCCATCAGCACCCGTCAACAATCAGCCGGAAAAAGAGAATACGCCCGCCGAAACAGGAGTCGTAACATACGGACAGCCCCGCGCAGTAACATCATTGAGTCGTGGAGTGTTAGCGGTTGTGTCGAACGATGAGAGCATGATAGCCGCCGTACTTCCTGAATTGAGCGTTGATGTTTCCGGGATATACAGTTTTGATGTTGATATTTCGCCGGAAGTACCTGAAGGGTTAGTGCTGGTATGGCATTCGTTCGCGAGTTCTGCAGATGTTGCCGCTTCAGAAGAAAATGAGGAGGACGAGAGCGCGGTATTCTATGACACCGACGGAAAAGAAATCACGAAAGTTCCGGCCAATCACAAAGTGAATGTGTCTGTATGGCTGAATGCCGGAAAGAATTACGCTCCCGTTATTGCGGCAGTGAAGGAAAGTGCGCAGGAGCAGCAGGAGCAGGAGCAGAATCACGAACAACAGCAGGAACAGGAACAGCAGCAGGAGAACGGCAATATCGATTATGCAGGTGTAGACAGTTCCAGCGGCGGCTGTGAAGTCATGAGTGCAGGAATGATTTTTGCGGTGTTTGTGTTCCTGAAACTTGACAGAAAGCACAAAGACCTGTAAAATTCCTGAATTGTTGAAGCCGGTGTAGCTCAGTTGGCAGAGCAGCTGACTTGTAATCAGCAGGTCGGAGGTTCAAATCCCCTTGCCGGCTCCAGTAAGTTGAAAGCGCAATAAAGTGGTGGAATGGCCGAGTGGTCAATGGCAACAGACTGTAAATCTGTCGACGGGAGTCTACCATGGTTCAAATCCATGTTCCACCACCATTAACCCAGAA
Source organism: uncultured Synergistales bacterium (assembly GCA_905233335.1). Lineage (GTDB taxonomy): Bacteria > Synergistota > Synergistia > Synergistales > Aminobacteriaceae > JAFUXM01. The sequence continues at coordinate 417 of CAJOED010000084.1, read as the reverse complement.
AGCCGATTTAGCTCAGCCGGCAGAGCACATCCATGGTAAGGATGGGGTCTTCGGTTCAAATCCGAAAATCGGCTCCAGTACACAACAACAAGAAGATAACAGCCTGCTCAATGAAGCAGGTTTTTTTGTGTCCAAAAATAAATCCCCCTCCGCCCGAAAAATGACAAAGGGGGGAAATGATTTTTTCTCACACTAAATATTTCTCACACTAATATTTTCTCGCGCACAAATTGCCGTTCCTCTTCTGCTGTCGTAATTTCCCCGTCAATTATCGCGAGCTTTATCGAGTTCAGCGCGTCCCCGATAGCCTTACCCTTAAGTCCCATTGCCTGAAGATCTTTGCCGGTGAGTTCACCCTTAAGGTTTGTCCACAGCTCCATGTGCTCAACGATAAGCCGACGCGATTCGGGAGTCTTG
>CAJOED010000083.1 GCA_905233335.1 uncultured Synergistales bacterium | reverse complement strand
GCCGTAAACTTCTTGCTATAGATTTCTCGAAACTTGACGACTCACTAATAGCCGAACATATCAGCGAACTTTACGAAAAAATAGACAGCAGCAGCGACCTTTCCTGGCTTCCCTTGAAGGACGGTGCACAATGAAATATTCGGACGTTGAAAACCTCGTGAACCACCTCAAAAATGCCATCAGAAAAGAATACAGCAAGCAAAATTTCGAGAACGTTCTGAATGGTGTATCTCTTGCCGCTCAAGTTTTATACTCTTCGAATTTATATTATGCTGATTATGACCTCGAAAATTATATTTCTTCCGTCGCTGAACATCTCAAACTCACGGGAGGCCTGAACGAAAAATTTTCTGATGATGTCGTTATGTTTTATGACGGCTTCGGTCTAAACTTCAGGGGGCTTATTCAGATATACCTCAAGGCTTTGTGCAAGATCAAAAAAGTAGTCTACGTTACCTATGCCAGACAAAAGGACAAACTCCCGGATGTTATGAAAATTCTTTCGGAGCATCACAGCAGGAGTTATTTTCTCGACGGCGATACAAACATCAAGAAAATTCACCAGCTCAACGAAATAGTCAGACGCGAGAAGCCCGGGCATTTCTTTTTCTACTCATATCCTGATGACGTAACAGCAACAACAATCATGAACGCTTATGAGGGCATATTCAGACGCTATCAGGTCAACCTTACGGATCATGCTTTCTGGCTCGGCGCAAAACCTATTGACGTGTGCATTGAGTTCCGTGATTACGGCGCGGGGATTTCCCATTATTACAGGAAGATACCCAAGTCGAAAATTCTGCAAATTCCATATTACCCAATAATAAATTACGACGCGAAATTTCAGGGGATACCGTTTGATGTGAAGGACGGACAGAAAATTATTTTTTCCGGCGGCTCAATATATAAAACTCTTGGCGGTGGAAATAAATATTATGAGATAGTCAATCACATTCTGCAGAATTACCCGGAAGCTGTTTTCTGGTACGCAAGCGGCGGAAGCTGCAAGGAAATGGATGAAGTTTTGCGCAAATATCCCGAAAGAGCACACCTCACGCCGGAACGTTCTGATCTGTATCAAGTCCTCGAACACTGCTACTTTTACCTGAGCACTTACCCAGTATGTGGTGGGTTAATGTTCCAGTATGCCGCAAAAGCCGGAAAAGTCCCGGTAACTCTGCGTTATGACGATATGACGGACGGTATTTTGCTCAATCAGCCGGAACTCGGAATAATGTTCAATAACACTGACGAACTTTACGAGGAAATTTCTCACCTGATGACTGACGAGAATTATTGCAGGGCAAAAGGTGAAAACATGAGGAAAGCCGTAATCTCTGAAGAAGGCTTCAATGACGAGATAGCAGGATTATTCACTGACAACGCCGGAAAAACTTATCCCGTGAAGTATCCCGCGAATATTGACACGTCTCACTTCAGGCAGATATACCTTGATAACGGCAAAATAAGACGCTTGAAAATGATGATAACGAGACGGAACAATATTTTCATCATGAAGCATGAGCCTTTGATGTTTCTTGAAGGTTTTTTCTATAGAGTTGTACGCAAAATTTTCAGCATTGCCCGGAAGATAATATAGCCATACCGGGCTTCATAATTTCTTCATATTGCCGTGTTATTTAAAGCACTATGCTATAATTCGATTTCACAGACACACACAAACACAAAAAATTTACATTACGAGGTGATATTACTTAATGCTGAAATTCATAACGCGCATAAGAATATTATTATGGGTTTTGTTATTAGTCGGCGTAGGTTTTCTCGTCAGCACACAGGTAAGAGCAAAATTACAGCAGGCAGAAGCAAATTTACGTTCGCTTGAGAGTCAGGAAGAAGTTACATATCCCGTAGAGACAGAAATACTCAAAACAACGAACTGGGAAACATGGAGAAGCTATTACGGTCAGGCCAAGAGCGCACACACACAGAACATAACGACATACGAACGCGAAATAGTCAGGACGGTTAATGTTGATGTAGGCAGCCCGGTAAAATCAGGACAGACAGTAATCACGTTACAGGTAGCGGCAAGAGGTGCTCAGGTGCAGTCAGGACAGACAGCATACGACGAGGCACTCACGAACTACAACAGGCTGAAACAGCTCAACGCGAAAGGCGGCATCTCAAAATCAGAAGTCGACGCGGCATATTCACGGGTCAAAACAGCAGAAGCCGCACTGAAATCTACACAGTCATCATTACAGCGCACAAGCCTCAAAGCCAGCATCAACGGCATAGTGTCAGCACGAAACGTAGAGCCTGGAGAAATCGCCGAAGCAGGAGCAGTATTATTATCAATCGTTGACCCAAAGACAATGGAAGCTGAATTGATGGTGTCGAAAAAGGACGTAATGAAAATCAATCGCGGCACTCCCGTAGAAATTTACGTCGACGGACAGAAACACACCGGCACAGTCAAGCGCACAAGCCCCGAAGCACAGTCAGGTTCAGGACTGTATCCCGTAGTCGTCGGACTCCCGGAAAATTCCGGCATTCTCCCCGGCACATACGTAGAAGGTCGCTTCATGGTGAGCAGTCTGCAGAATGTAGTAGTCATTCCGTCGAGCGTCGTAATTTATCGCGGCACAACACAGTCGGTCTATATCGCGGACGGAAACAGGGCAAAACTCGTAGCAATCACTACAGGAGAAGGGCGCGAAGGAAAAGTGATAGTAACTTCCGGGCTGAAACCGGGCGACGCACTCATTACCAGCGGGAACAGGGTACTTTATGACGGTGCCGGGATTGTCCGCAATGTATCGATAGCAGGAAAAAGCAACGACGACGATTCTAACGAGGGTTAATTATTCATGAGAGGATTCATAAAGTTCTGCATTACTCACCCGGTCTTTACCGGGTGTTCTGTTGTCATATGGATATTGCTGGGTATCTCAAGCTACTTCACACTCGGCGTTACGCTGTACCCTGATGTTGAATTACCCTTTGTACTTGTACGAACTACTTACACGGGAGCAGGCCCGAACGAAATCGAACAGCTCATAAGCAAGCCGCTTGAAGACGCACTAGCCGACCTCGAAAACCTGAAATCCATAACGACATACTCAATAGAAGGCATCTCAATGGTAGCCGTAGAAATGGAAGCAGGTACTAACCCGGATCTGGCACTCGTTGACGTTAATAACAAGGTGAAAGCAAAAGTCCCGGACTTGCCTGATGATGCAGATGAGCCTGTTTCGAGCAAGTTCGACATAAGCGCACAGCCGTTCCTGATTGTGTCGTTCTCGTCGTCAATGCCGGAAAAGACAGCCAAGAAAATGATTGAGGACAGAATACAGCCCGTTGTAGCTCGTATTGAGGGAGTCGGCCGCGTTGATGTTACGGGAGGACGCGACAGAGAGATACACATCAACCTCGACCCGGCAGCATTGAGCGATTACGGCATAAACTACATGCAGGTGTGCAACGTCGTAGCCGCGAATAACCAGACGACACCTTCAGGCTACATCACACAGAGGCAGGATGAAGTGTCTTTGAGGCTCATGGGAGAGTTCAACGAGGTAGAACAGCTCGAAGATATATTGATACCCACACCGAACGGACAGCCCGTGAGACTATCAATGCTCGGTGAAGTTGTCGACGGTGAAGAAGATCAGCGCAGTATGGCTCGTGCAGACGGTCGGCCTGTTGTGCAGTTGAGAATTTCTCCGCGCTCGAATGCTGACGTTGTAGAGGCAGGAAGGCTCATCAAGCGCGCAATGACCCGGACAATGAGAGATTACCCCGACTTCACGTACGAATATACTTACGACGACACCGGGTTTGTAGAGAGTGCTGTGAAAAACATCATACGCGATACAGCAATCGGCATAGCATTAACGGCGTTAGTAATATATCTGTTTCTTGGGCGTTTCGGAGCTACGTTCATAGTGGCGTTCTCGATGCCCGTCGCATTTGCCGCAACATTCGTCCCGCTTCAGATACACGGCTACACACTCAACCTCATGAGCACGCTCGGCCTTGCGCTGTCGATGGGTACGCTCGTCATGAACGCAATACTCATCATACAGAATATATACAGGTTCAGGGACATGGGATATGAGCCTTTCGAGGCAGCAGAAGAAGGTACTGTAGAAATATCTATGTCGGTGCTTGCGGGAGTCCTCACGAATTTGGGAGTGTTTATGCCCGTTGCGTTGATGAGCACGATTGCCGGACAATTCCTGAAACCCTATGCCGTAACAATCGTATATGCTACAGCGTTCTCACTGTGGGTTACGATGGCTGTTACTCCGTGCCTGGCCGCAAGAATGAAGAAGCAGAAAGGCGATACGGGAGAACTTCCGCTCATCGGGAAAATATTAACAGGCTGGTGGAACTGGATATTCGACGGCTTCAGGGATCTGTTCTTTATCGTCCTGCATGTTGCTATGAAGTTCCCGTTCCTTACGTTATTATTTACTGTACTTGCTACATACGGCTCACTGAAACTCGGCGGCTTTATCGGTACACAGTTCACACCGACAATGGACGACGGAACAGTACGCATTACCCTCACGCTTGACAACAACTCGTCGATACATCGCACGTCGGATCTCGTTTACAGCGTTGAAGACTACATTAACAGCATACCCGAAAAGAAATATATTCGTAACGTTGTGTCAACGATAGCCAGCTCAATGCGCAGTAACTCAATCAGTGAAGCACAAGTAGCCCTGTACATGAACGATGACCCCGACAGACCGTCCACTGAAGAAATCGCCGATAAGATTCGTCCGTGGCTCTCGAACTTGCCGGGAGTACAGATAGCAATTGCGGCAACACGTTCCGGGTTCGGCAATCCCATAGAGATACAGCTCAAAGGGGAAGACCTGAACTTGCTCTATAACTTTGCGGAAGAAGTACGTGCTCGCGGACGTGATATTCCTGGAGTCCGGGACTTGTCGATTGAGATGGAAATGGGAAAACCTGAACTGCAGATACAGCCCATACGCTGGAGGCTTGCACCTTTGGGACTGAATATATCGGACTTGGCCGGTATCGTTCGCGGGTATCTCATCGGACGCAATGCGGGAAAGTTCCGGCAGGGAGGCTATGAGTATGACATCATGGCTAGAATTTCGCGGGAAAAGGCAAGCGATATTTTCACGGCTCACGAACTACCCATAATGACCGGCTATGGACTTGTACCGCTTGACGAAATCGCAAATATCTCATGGAGCGACTCACCGACACAGATACAGAGAGTCGAGCGTCAGAGAGCAGTAGTTGTTACCGGGAACGTCCGCTACATTACGTCGGGAGAAGGCAACGCACGAATGCGCGAACTCCTGAACAGTATGGAGATACCTGAAGGCGTAACGGTGAATTTCGGCGGTGAACAGGAAGATATGGCCGAGAACTTTACGGAACTCATACGCACTCTCGTAATCGCTATCGTCGTAACGTATCTTGTTGTTGCGGCAATCTTGGAGTCGTGGATGTACAGCGTAATAATTCTTGCTACTGTCCCGATGGCGGCAATCGGAGTCGTCCCTGCGATGTTAATTTCCGGCGTGAACATCTCAATATTCGCGTTAATCGGAATGATTATGCTTGTGGGAATGGTCGTCAATAATGCTATCGTTGTTGTTGATTACGCTGAAGTGTTGCGGCTGAAAGGTACTCACCCGTATGAAGCAGTAGAAGAAGCCTGCCACGTTCGATTCAAGTCGCTGTTGATGGCTGTAGTTACGTCGGTGGTGTCGTTATTGCCGTTATTGTCGACGGGACGAGGCTCCGAAATGAAGCGGCCTATAGCTGTCGTTGCGATCGGCGGACTCATTGCGGGCGGAATGCTGGCGATGCTGGCGATACCTGCGGCGTATAAAGTGCTGTGGCGTGTGCGTCTGTTTTGGGCGCGTATACGGGGCCGGGACTACGACGAGCCTGACGATGACGACGAATATGAAGATGATGACGACGACTAGGGAAATCGGGAGGCTGGCACTTGAAGCTATGCTGGTGGAAGTGTCAGTTACTCCGAAACCTGGACTCGTTGACCGAAATAACAGCGGTGCTCATAGGGACATGAATTTCTGCTTCACTTCACTCATGCTTTGAGGAGTTTGCAGCAGCCGGGTATGATGGAGCACAAAACGACCTCACGCCCGGAAAAATTTTCCCTGTAATCCGCAAAATAGGAATTGCCGCCGAAAAAAGAATGTTCGCCGCTACGGAAGGCATCAACACGCACAAGGGAGAAATATTTTCGCTGGGATTATTGAGTGCCTGCGCGGGGTACTTGGCCGGGACTGGTGAAGCTCTCACTGCTGAAAGTGTCATGAGGACGGCGGGCATTATGTGTGCGGGACTGTGCGAGCGAGATTTTGCCGGTGTGCGCGAAAAGTCAGTGCTCACTAAGGGCGAACGAGTATACATTGAGCACGGTATCACGGGGATTCGCGGCGAGGCTGAAGCGGGCTATCCTGTTGTGCGGGACTGTGCGCTCCCTGCATTGCGTGAGTATATTTCGCGGGGGCTGTCAGTGAATGATGCGCTTGCGTTCACGTTGCTTCACATAATGGCGAATGCTCACGACACGAACATAATCTCCCGTCATGACCTCGACACCTCACAGGAAGTCATGAGGACATCACGAGAACTTCTTGTGTCGGGTGCCGGGCTTCGGGAGGTTCGGAGACTTGACGATGAGTTTATTGCCCGTAATATCAGTCCGGGCGGCGGAGGGGATTTATTAGCTGTAACGTATTTTTTGTACATGATGGAGTGAGAAACTATGACGCTTGATGAAGCATGTGCATATTTAGGAGTTTCGCCCGATGATGAAGATTTAGACATTGACCAGATAGAGAAGAACTACAACACAAAAAAATCAATTTACGACCTGAAGAGATTTAACCCTGACACTCCGGAATACAGAGAAGCGAAAAGAATGGGCGCAAATATTGAAGAAGCGTATGAATTTCTGCTTGATGCGTATATTGAGCTTTACGGAGACGGAGAAGAAATACCAGCAGAGCCGGAGTCATCAGGGCATGAAGCATTATTCATGAAACTTGCTGTGCTTATGGCTGGAGTGTTTTTGTTGTTTTTC
>CAJOED010000082.1 GCA_905233335.1 uncultured Synergistales bacterium | reverse complement strand
CCTGACATCACGCCGGGGGGATTTCGTTTTTCTTATCTCTTATCTCGGAGCAGGAAGTATGAAGTTCTCCGCTTCCCCCACAAACGCCGGAAGACTTATCATTACGTCCTTGCTTATGCACAAGTCTATAGTTTTCGTGAGGGTGTTCACTATTTCTCCGTCCTCATCAAAAACTTCCGCCTTCAGTATAAATTTCGGGCCGACCGTCTTCTTCATATCACGTTCACGCGACATTAACTCTACAACCTCGCCGCCGTTCACGGAAACATTCACCTGTTCGAGAGCTTTATATTCACCGAATGGCTTATTGTCGAGAAACACCTGATGTTCACGCCCGATGTAGAACAGCCACCCGCCGAGAGCTATCAGTGCCGCAAGTACAACAAGCCTCTGGAACCAGCGCATAAGAAATTTCAGGAATGCTACGAACATAATTATCTGCCTCCTCTCAAGCTGCGACGTGCGGCTTCACGTTCACGGTTTCGCTTCCATGCGTGGAGTACGAGCGATATTGCGATAATCCCATACGACACAAACACACGGAAATATTCGCCGATTTGCGCCTCACCGATTAAGTTTTTGCCCGCCATCGGTGCAACTATGAACATCAGGTGAAACAGTATCACTCCGACAAATACATTAGCGATACTTGCACGTGAGACGCTTGCTCCCCCGATTAACAGCGCGGCTATTGAGAACATTCCGGCCTGGTCGTGGCTGTTGTACGTGTTCAGTGTGCCCATGTTCTGAAGGTAGATTATCTGTCCGTAGCACGCAAGTACTGTAGAGATTACGATGGCTATTATTCGCGTCCTGTTTACGGGTATCCCGGCACTGTCAGAAACAGCCTGGCTCTGTCCGATTGCGCGCATGTCCTGACCGAGTTTCGTCTTCCTGAACCATACTATGAACAGACAGAATAACGCGATAACTAACAGAGTCGCAAGGGGGATCCTTATTGCGCCGTCAAAGAACGGAAGCTGAAGCATCATGAACGCTCCCTTAGAGTTCACGCTCAAGAACTGCCCGGCATTTTCCGTTCCCGTTATGATTGTCGGTATCAGGTTATCGAGGCAGCCGCGAATACCCATGAGGCTCACTGCATTACGCACACCGTAGCCGCGAGAAAGTAATAACGTCGGATTAGTTACGGGTATAACCCAGCCCATAAGATAAAGCACAACAAGCTGATACACGCCGTTGATGAAGAAGCCCAAAATGTATGACGTTACCATTTCGCGACCCTTTGCCCTGTTCAGGACAGCTCCGCAGAATATGCCGAGTACTATCGCTATGGGAGTTCCGATGAGGCACGCTAAAACCATGCCGGGAATGCCCACTATCGCCCAGTCGTAAACGAACAGCAAGCCTATTTGACCCGCCATTGCTCCAAGTACCATACCGAAATTTAAGCCCATGCCCGCCATTATCGGAATGAGCAAAGACAAAATCAGGAACGAATTGCGGCCTATACGTGTCAATAACTCCTGAATGAGATATGATGCCGAAAATCCTGAAAGCGGGATTGCGAACGCTGATATTAATATGAAGATTGCCGGGACTGCATTATTCGCGATTAAGTCTATGAGTTTTCTTATCATCTTCCGGCACGCACCTTTCTTGTGAGAGCATATAATATCATTCCGTTGCTCACGATTAACCTTATGACTTCTGACATGTCCGTCTGCAAATAGCTGTTGATTACGCTCGGTGTCATCGTCAGTATTCCCTGAAACAGGAACGTCCCTATTATCACGTTCGTAATGCTGGCTTTGTTGACGCTCGCTCCTCCAAGAAGGATAGAAGCTACAGCAGGAAGTGCCATATAGAACGGCCCCATGTACAGCTGAATGAAGCCGAAACTCTGTTCGTATACGATTATTCCGATTGCGCCTAGAACTGTAGACATCATTACGGAGATTGTGCGCATTCTGTCGACGTTCACGCCCGAAGCACGAGCAAATTCCGGGTTGGAGCCGACAGCAGTCATAGCCGTTCCTGTTTTCGTGCGCATGAATACCCACACAAGAAACGCCATAACCGCAAAGAATATCAGCATACCCGTCGGAATGTACAAATGACCGTTCACGTTGAAGGACAATGCGTCGCTCAATACATGAAGCCAGTAGCCCTCGACGCTAATTGTTGTACGTAATCCACGTCCGGCATAACCCCATACCATTGTAGGATGCTTGTACGGGAGCAATAACCACGCTATGCACATGAACGACACGGACGAAAAGCCCACGTATGTAGCAATCATCATCTCGTCGCCCTTCACGCGGTTTAAGAGTTTGCCGTAAAACCACCCAAGAATCGCCGCAATGGGTACAGCAATAATCACCGCAGAAGCAAACCCCAAAGGTTCACGCCACGCCTCGACAAATTCAGCAGTGAGCCATGAGATTTTGTACTGTGAGCCAAGTTCGACGAGACGCGCAAGAATTTCTACGTTCCATTCGATTGAGAGAGTTGCGCCCAAAAGACCAGCGATTATTCCCAAAGGAAGCCCGAAATTAAGTCCGCACCCCGCCTGCACCATCGGTATCATAGCAAGCACCATTACGCCGTTCATGCCGAAACGCACAAGAGTATTCGATAATGACGTGTCGACACGAACGCCCACGAACGGAGCCGCTATGAACAGTCCAAGCAGGAACAGCGCAATAATTATTCTCGGCCACCCTGCATTCTCGATAAATTTTCCTATCATGCTGAAATTTCCGCCTCCTCCTCATTTTGTTTTGTCTGTCCCATCATCAGCATTCCGAACTCTTCTGCAGGACTTGATGCAGGTAACACGCCCGCGATTTTTCCCTCGTCAACGATTGCTACACGGTTGCAGACTGAACGCAATTCTTCAAGCTCGGAGCTGGTAATGATGATTGTTGTTCCGTGCTCCCTGTTGTATTCCCGCAATGTATCAAGCACCAGTGTCTTTGCGCCTATGTCGATTCCCCTTGTCGGTTCACAGATTAACAGTATGTCGGGACGTAACACAAAGGCTTTTGCGAGGCATACTTTCTGCTGGTTTCCCCCTGAAAGTTCTCCGGCTTTCTGGCTTGGCCCCGTGCACCTTATAGCGAGCGCGTCAATGAATTTCTTTGCTTCCTTCCTCATTGCGTACTCATTCCTCATCTGAAACACGAACGGTATACCTAGCAGGAAGCGTCCCTGAGTCTGCATTGCTGTAAACGTAATGTTCCAGTCCAGCGGCTCATCAAGCAGTAACCCGACACCGCGCCTGTCCTCGCTGACGAATGCCATTTTCCGGCCAAGTGCCGCACGAGGTTTATTGAGTGTGAGCTTCCGACCGAACAGACGAACTTTTCCGCCGGCAGGATACAGACCCATTATGCCGTTCGGTATGCCGAGTTTCCCGTGTCCCGCAAGACCGCCGATGCCGAAAATTTCTCCCTTCTGCACCTCGAACGAAACATCACGCACAGTTTCGCCGGGCATGTCCACCCATAAATGCTCAACCTTCAGCGCGGGCTTGATTTTCTTCTTCTTCTTTTTCGGCGGGTTGAGTGTGTCGTTCACGTTTTCGGCCTCTATGGGTGCTTCGGGGGTGTCCTGCAATGCTTCTTCTTTGCGCTCGCTCTCACGTCCCACCATGAGTGAAGCTATCTGACGCGTATTAAGTTCGTCGGCTTTCTGGTCAGTGATTAACCGTCCGTCCCGCAATATGATTACACGACTGCAAAGCTCTTTCACCTCGCTCAATCTGTGCGAAATGAACACAATAGCTATTCCCGAACGCGCTAACTTCTTGAGTGCCGACAGTAAGATTTCCGCTTCCGTCTCCGTCAGTACTGCAGTAGGCTCATCGAGGAACAACAGACGGGTATTCTTGCGGTCAATCTCTCGTGCTATCTCTATGAACTGTTTGTAGCCGACGGGCATTTCGCTCACTATCATGTCGGGGCTGATGTTCACTCCCAGCGTGTGAATGGCCGCGCTCGCTCTGTCGTACATTGCGGAACGGTCAAGCGTCGACACCCTGTCGCTGAATACGTAACTCATCATTGAGCCGTTGAGGACCTCACGATTGAGCAGGATATTTTCTGTTGCAGTGAAGCCGGGTATCAGCGAGAACTCCTGATGTACCATTCCGATCCCTGCCGCAAGTGCCTGGTTCGGTGAAGTGAAGTGTACGTGCTTCCCGTCGATTAACATACTGCCTTCATAGCCGCCGGTCGATGTGATTACGGGCATCCCGAAAAGTATATTGAGCAGGGTAGATTTCCCCGCACCGTTTTCGCCGACAAGACCGATAATTTCTCCTGCGTCGACACTGAAAGATATATCCGACAGAACTCTGTTGCCGTAATATTCTTTTCCGATGTGATCAAGCTGTAATAATGGAGCATTATTATTCTCTGACAAAAAAATCACCTCTTGCTATAAAAAAGGGAATGCGTTAAACCTTCCGCGCACTCCCTGCGAATTACATTATTGAAGTATGAAATGCTATTTGTTGAAACGTATCGTGAAATACTTTTCGGGGATTTCAACATCAGCAAGTCCGAGATAGTCGCCGCCGAGAACGTACGTATCCTGCCTCAACAGGACAAACTTTGTGTTGCGTACACCCGTAGCCGCGTCGGTGAAGTAGCTTGCTCCCCAGTGTGCGCCGGGGCAGAACTCATCGTATGCTGCTCTCATCTCGCGAAGTGCCTGGGCTGTGCCGAGCTTGTTGGTGTTCGTGCCCTCAACGTAACGTTTGCCGTACTCAACAAGTGCCGCCGTCGTTGTGTAGCCCCATGAATATGCCCATGTGCCCATTCTGCCTTTTCCGCCGGCCTTCTCGACTGCTTCTTCTACCTTCTTGAGGATTGCGGGCCAGTCTCCCTGTTCCTTTGAGAGGTCAATGCCAAGTGCACCGGGGTAACCCATCAACGGTGAGGGTAAATCTGCCTCGACGAAATAGCCGCCGATTTCAGCAACTTTCTTGAGCAGAGGTTCAGTGTGAGCATCATTCGTGCAGAAAAACGCCGCATTCTTTCCGTACTTCTCGATCCATACGGGCATGTTCTCAAGGATATACTGCTGTGCTCCTGCAACGCCAACGTCGCCGGTCGGATCCGGTGCTGTCTCGAACACGAACTTGATGCCGAGATCCTTGCAGGCTTCCTCCATAATTGCGCGGCGGAGTCCGAGTGTCTCATAGCTCATATGACGCGGGAACGAAATATGCACAAACGTATCTGCTCCCATCTTTTTCGCTCCGAGCGGTATCGTGTAGCCCCTGCCGATGTGGTCAGTGTGCGTTGCGATGTCTGCGGCCTCACAGATTACTGCGGGGTCCTCGTGCGGTTCTCCTGCAAGAAGCAGAATGTCATTGCGGCGTTCACGGATTCTCCTGAAGGCTTCGGCTGTTCCGGGTATGCCCTGATTCACGACGATAACCTTCATTAACGGGTCATCAGCAAGTCCCACTATCTGACTGATTGTCGTCTCCTGCTCTGACGTGAAGTTGTCGGGGTACGTGATGTGCGTAATCATTCCGCCGTTCGCGCTGTCCCCGTAGAGTTTGATCATGAGTTCCGCGCCGCGTAAGTCGTCCTCACTCTGTGAGACCGTACCTGTAACTACTCCGATGTGGAAAGCTGCAGGGGCTGTTTTCGGTTCCGGCTTTGAGGCGGTTACGGCTTCTTTCACGCCTTCTTTGACGGCTTCTTTCACAACGTCTTTCATTTCGTCCATGCCGGGAATTGCTGCGAGTGCAGTGCCAGCAAATAATGCACAGACAAGCATAACCGATATTGCAAGTTTACGCTTCAAAATAAAACTCCTCCTTTGGGATTTTTGGAATGAAATTATTATAGCAGTTATTGAAAATTTTTTATCTTGTGCATACTTTCAGAATAAATCGCTGTGCGTTCCCGTCCGTCGCAAGTGTAACAGCAAGTTATTCTTGTCCTTTTTGTATATCAACAGCCAGTCGGGGTTAATATGACATTCACGACAACCCTTATATTTTCCGCCTTCAAGAGAATGATCTCTATACTTTGGATCTAGAGGTATATCATTTTTCAACTTACGAATGACCGTATATATTTCTTCAAGATTAAATCCCCGTTTCTCGGCTAACCTCAGCTCTTTTACGAAGCGGGAAGTTTGAATAATCTGGTATTTCATGGCATTTAGTCGTCCGCGTCGTCCTCAAAACCGCTAACATCAATTCCGATGTCCCTGAACATTTCTTTCACAGAAGTGTAGTGCTTGTAGTTT
>CAJOED010000081.1 GCA_905233335.1 uncultured Synergistales bacterium | reverse complement strand
GTACGTCTCGAAATTCTGCACTCCGAACGGCACTTCTTCAGGAGCGTCAATCTCTACAGCCGTAATCTTCTCCGCGTCGACCGTAACTTTCACCTTCACAGGTGCACCCTCGCTGTAACCTTTGCCAGTCCCCTCGTACGTCCCCGGTGTGAACGCCGCACACACAGATGCGAATGCCATCACAAAACATAATGCCAATACAATACTTTTCTTCATTGCTAATAATCCTCCTATAGTGATACAGTTTCAATTGCTGATTTGAGCGCGTTATCGACTGCCTCGCGGATCCCGTTGCGGGTCATTGTAGCGTTGCTGACAGCGTCGATGTTTCCGTCGGTGCGGCCGATGAGGGCTTTTCTGTACGTCTGTACGTCTCGAAATTCTGCACTCCGAACGGCACTTCTTCAGGAGCGTCAATCTCTACAGCCGTAATCTTCTCCGCGTCGACCGTAACTTTCACCTTCACGGGTGCGCCCTCGCTGTAACCCTTGCCGGTGCCTTCATATGTTCCCGGTGTGAACGCAAACGCACACGATGACACCAGGACAAAACATAACGCCATAATAAAACGTTTCTTCATAAAAGTATCCCTTCTTTGATTTTGTATTTTTGGATGAAATATATTTTACAGCATTACACCGACTTTCACACAAAAAAAAAACCGGGCAAGCACTAATTCACTCAACCCGGAAAAAATTTTTTCACTTACTCTTTCGGCAGATCATCAACAAGTACTTTTGTCAGTGAGGGGTCAAATGACAGTGAAACCTTCTCGCCTTCCGCAAAAATCTTCTTCACGTCGGGATTGTCTATCTGCACGAGAACATTTCCCAAGTCCGTATGCACCCAAGTCTCTACGCTGTTCCCAAGATATATATTCGCCGTAACTGTACCGTCCTCAACACCTGCTCCCGGCTCACCGATTGAGAGCGATTCAGGACGTGCCATCACTAACGCTTTATCTCCTGCTTTGAGCTTGTCTGACCAGCGAGGAGCTTTGAACGTGTGCCCTTTGATTTCGACATTGCAGCCGTCATCAATTCCCTTCACTACGCACGGGAAAAACGCAACCTTTCCCACGAAACCCGAAACGAACGTATCAACCGGATCCCTGTATATATCGCTCGGAGTTCCTATCTGGCTGATTAGTCCGCCCTTCATGACTATAATTCTGTCGGAAAGGCTCATTGCTTCGACTCTGTCGTGAGTAACGTACATTGCGGTAATGCCGAGTGATTTCTGGAGTCGTCGTATCTCCACGCGCATTTGTTCACGGAGTAATGCATCAAGATTCGAGAGCGGCTCATCAAGAAGCAGCACTGACGGTTCAACGATGAGCGACCTTGCGAGGGCGACTCTCTGCTGCTGACCTCCCGACAACCTCGACGGCGGACGCTTGGCCATTGCTCCTAGTCCGACCATCTCAAGAAAACGCTGTACTTTCTCGTCAATATCTTTCTGCGGGACTTTTCGGAGTCTCAATCCGTAGCCGACGTTCTCCGACACGTTCATGTGCGGGAAAAGTCCGTAGCTCTGGAACACCATAGCAGTGTCGCGCTTGTTCGGGGGAGTTTGTGTTACGTCGTTATCGCCGATGAGGATACGTCCTGAAGTGGGATTCTCGAAGCCGGAGAGCATACGCAGAATCGTAGACTTTCCGCACCCTGAAGGGCCGAGAAGAGTAACGAGTTCGCCCGGCTCTATCGTGAAGGATACTCCTCCGACTGCTGTAACATCTTGGCCGGATTGAGGATCCTTGAATATCTTTACTATATTGTCAAAAGTTACTGACTTGGAATTTTTATTTGCCAATTTATTTTTTCTCTCCTTTCCTGTTATCATGTTACGTTCTTCATGAGGTTAGCATTCTCACGCACAAGAAGCCGCATTATTCCGAACGCACCGAACACAATCACGATTAGCACCGTCGATAACACACTCGCAAGACCAAACCTCAAGTTCTCCGAGAAGTTGTAGATTAACACCGTGATGTGATACCACCGCGCAGAAATCAGGAATATTACGGCACTGACAGCAGTCATTGAGCGCACAAACGTATACGACAGACTCGACAGGAACGCAGGACGTACCAGCGGCAGAACTATCGTCCTGAACACAGTAGCCTGATCCGCACCCAAGTCCGTAGCAGCTTCTTCTATTGACGGGTCAATCTGCCTCAACGACGCTATACCTCCCTCAATACCGACGGGAAGTTCTCGTATTACGTAGTTGATGATGATTATCGCCGCCGTTCCTACGAGGATTATAGGAGCGTGATTGAACGCAAGAATGTAGCTTATGCCCAAGAGTGTTCCAGGAAGCGCAAACGGTGTCATCAATAGCATTTCGAGAAACTTTTTGCCGTGAAATTTTCTACGGACAATCAGCAACGCCGCAATCATAGCCACTATTCCCGCAATCGGTGTAGCAATCGCCGCAAGTGTTACCGTGTCGAAAAGTGCGTCGGTCGATCGCGTAATTGCCTCCGTGATGTTCTCAAGGCTGAACGTGTAGTCAATGCCCCAGTTCTTTACGAAACAACCCGCAAAAATTGTCCCGTACAACATGATGAGGAAGATGATTATCGCGAAAATTATTCCCGTAAGTATGCGCCTCACGCCCGGCGTAGTGAGTTCGGTAATGCGTCCTGAAGGTTTGCCCGTTACGGTAACATATGAACGTTTCGCAACCCAGAATCTCTGCGCAAGAAATGCCGTGAGCGTCGGAAGAAGTAATAATATCGAGAGTGCCGCACCGTGTCCGAGCCTGTTCATGCCGGTAACCTCTATATAGCTCTCAAGTGATAGCACCCGCAGATCTCCCGCAAGCAATAACGGGTTGGCGAAATCAGCAAGCGATGTCGTGAACACCAGCAGCCACGCACTTAGCAGGCCAGGTACAGCAAGAGGAAGAGTTATTTTTGCGAACGTCTGAAAACGACCGGCAGAAAGATTAAGCGAGGCTTCCTCGAACGTAGAATCTATTGCCTGCAATACCCCGCTCAAAGTCAGAAACGCTATCGGGAACATTCCCATTGTCTGCACAAGAACAAGCCCCGGAAGTCCGTATATCGAGAAGTCAAGCCCGACAACACGAAGCCAGCGCGTAATGAGTCCGTTGTTGCCGAAAAGTAATATTATCGACAGTGTCAGCGAGAACGGAGGAGAAATCACCGGCAGAACTCCCATTGTTGATATGAGCTTCTTGCAGGGAGCATTCGTACGCGATACCACGAACGCAAACAGAAACCCCACGAGCGTCGAGAACGTAGCAGTCCAGCAGCCGAGCTTGAGGCTTCCCCATAGAGCAGACATGTAGCCTTCACTGTTGAGGATAGTGCGCCATACGGAGAGAGAGAATTTTCCGTTCTCCATGAACGACAGACGCAACGCCTCGAACAACGGATACGCTACGAATGTCAACGTCATCAGGAACAGCCCCGCGAGCGCAAAGCCCACTATGGGATCCCTGCTCATCATCAACTGCCATATGACTACAGCAAACAGAACGAACGCCCCGAAAAATAACGTGTTCAGCATCCGCATAAATCCCTGTTCGCCGTCCGTGTTGAACGCAAAAACCAGCGCACCTTCTATGTCGTGTGTCTTGAGGCTTACGGCAGGGGCAAAGAATAACGCCTGCTCTTCCTTCGCACCGACCGTCCAGTTTCGCGCGCTCCTGTAGATTTCTTCGTATGCGGCATTGTCAAAACCTTTCGAGAACTCCGGGTCTGTCGCGCTGTCCTCCGTAAGTTTCGCGAGTTCAGGGTCGCCTTTCGGTGATGATGATAACTTTTCGCCCGGCATCGGAATTTCTGGCACCAACGCAATACGGTAATCATTCGCGTCCTCCGCAAGACGTTTCAGCCACTCGTCGACATCTTCTGGTTCCGGGTAACCTGCCGCAACTGTCTCTACTGTCCTGCGCTGTGAAGCTCTCGTCTGTTTCAGGAACTCATCGCGGACGCTGGTATAAATCCATGTTCCGACGAGCACAACAAATAATATAGTGAGCAGGAAATTAATCACTCGTTTGTTCAAGTTCACATACCTCCTTTTTTGCACAAAAATATAGCCTCCCGCAGACACGACGAGAGGCACAACACAACGTTATTATTTTTCCGGCGCGGTTGAGATTTCAGCGTTCCACCGTGCTAATAATCTCTCCTTGTTGGCCGCATCCCACTGGTCGTCCTGGTTGACCAAGTTCATGCTGTCGAGTGAGAAGCCCGTATTCGTTGCTGTAGCGAGTTTCGACAGCGGGATAACGTACCATCGCGCAATAATATCCATAGCTTTCTGGCCAAGTACCCAGTCATAGAGTTTCTTTGCGTTGAGTGGGTCGGGTCCGTCCTTCAGAATAGACATTGACGCGGTCTCAAAGCCTGTTCCGTCTTCCGGAATAACTATCTCGATTTTCGCTCCTTCACGCTGTAACTTTATCTGGTCATGAAGGTAGCCGATAGCTATCGGGATTTCGCCGAGTGCGCATGATTTTCCGGGTGCAGAGCCTGAACGTGTGAACTGCTCGACAGATTTCGCGAGTTCCTTGAAGTATGCGAACGCTTTATCCTCGTCGCCGTCGTTAATGCGAATGACCGTCGTAATCATGTTGTAGGCTGTGCCCGATGTGCTTGGGTGAGCAACGCGGACTTTCTTTGCGTATTCAGGTTTTGTGAGGTCAGCCCAGCTCTTTGGCATCGTGAGTCCAAGTTCTTTTGCGCGTTCTGTGTTCATGCAGAAGGCAATAGGTCCGACGTAGAGTCCCGTCCAGTAATTTTCGGGGTCTCTGTATCGCGCCGGGATTGAGTTAGCGACCCTCGAACGGTACGGAGTCGACAAGCCGCGTAACTTGGCCTCGATGTGTTGAGTTCCGACACCGCCGACCCAGATACTTGCCTGTGGGTTAGCGCGTTCTGCCTCAAGCCGTGCGATTGCTTCACCGCCGGAAAGCCTGACCCACTCGACTTTGATGCCGGTCTCTTCCTCGAATGCGTCGAACAGTGCCTTAGCGAGAGGTTCTTCCATAGTCGTATATGCTTTGACGACTTCAGCACCGAATGCCGCGCATGACATCAACGCGACACATACGAGAGCGGACAAAAATTTTTTCATGAGTTCTACCTCCTGAAAGTATATAGATTTTTGGAACATGTGAAAATTTTGATGTGAAATATTTTATACGTGTCGGCGAAATTTCTACAGCGTATTTATTATTAGCCGGTTAATTTTTGCTATAATACATTTCACAATTTCCCATAAAAATTAATTGAGGTGTCATCTCTTGCAGCACAAATGCAAAGTTACCGTTATCGACAAGAAATGCTTTCATGACTTGCAGGAAAAATATCTTGCTGACTCCGACTCCGGCTCACAGTGTGCGGAGGCTTGGGACTGCATAAGCCGCTACATATACACGGCACTTCAGGGCGGGAGCATCATGCGGAACTGGACGAACGATGAGCGCATGATGATAGCCTGCTGTAACGACGGAACGCGCCCGGTAATTTTCAGGATCGAGCGCATAGACTACAAAGCATTGTACGTTGACGCGTGAACTCACAGTATGACACCGACACAATCACAGAAGCACTCGCAAAAATTCCCGGAGCTTTCACGGTGTTGCGGATTGACTAGGGCTTCAACCCTCACAAGGGGAGCAAAAATATATTTTCAGGAGGTTTCTTTATATGGTAAGGAAATTATTAACCGCGTTAGTATTAGTATCACTGCTTGCAAGTTCAGCGTTTGCCGGGACAGTGTTACAGCTCGGCTTTGAGAACTCAATGAGTGAACCTATCGGGCAGGCATTATTGAAGTGGCAGGAGCTTCTTGCGGCACGTAACACCGGGCTTACGATGGAGATATTCCCGGATTCACAGCTCGGCAACAAGACCGACCTCATTGACCAGATGTTACTCGGTGAGCCGGTAATGACTCTTGCGGACGGAGCATTCTTTGCGGATTACGGAGTGCCGGATATGGGTATAGTGTTCGGGCCGTTCCTTTTCGCGAACTGGGACGAGTGCTGGAAGCTGATACGTTCTGACTGGTGGAAGGAACAGACCGAAAAGCTCAACGGCATGGGCATAAAGTTGGTTGCGGCGAACTGGGCATACGGTGAACGCCATACGCTTACGACCAAGCCCGTAAAGACCGTAGATGACCTCAAAGGGCTTCAGATACGCGTCCCGACAAACCAGATACAGACAAAGGGCTTTGAAGTTCTCGGAGCTACACCCGTCGGAATGAGCTTAGGTGATGTGTATACGGCGTTACAGCAGGGGACAATCGACGGCGGCGAAAACCCATTGTCGACACTCTACGGCAGAAAGCATCATGAAGTCGCAAAGTACCTCATACTTGACGGGCACGTACTGAACTTCACGAACTGGATCTGCTCATCAATGTGGTTTGACGGCCTCACGGAGGAACAGCAGAAGGCGTTAGTGGAGACGGGCTATGAAGCTGGCGTGTACAACAATGAACTTCAATCGAAGGCGAACGACTACTATTTAGACCTCATGAAGAAAGAAGGAGTTACGGTTGTAGTTCCTAGTGAGAAAGTGCTTGAGGGTTTCCGGGCGAAGGCAGAAGATTTCTACAAGCAG
>CAJOED010000080.1:1139-7417 GCA_905233335.1 uncultured Synergistales bacterium | reverse complement strand
CAGGGAAATAATTTTTGTCTTCCAGTTGATACCGACAACACCAGCACTATTATTGCCGACTGCACCTATAGTCCCTGCAACATGCGTGCCGTGTCCGTTTTCGTCGTCGTAGTTGCTTGTGCCGGTAGCGAATGTTGCGCTGTAGCCTTCGGTCTCAAAGTTGTCTTTCAAGTCTATGTGCGTATAGTCAACGCCGGAGTCGATTACTGCAACATAGACATTGTCGGTGCCTTTTTGAGCTGCCCATGCTTCAGGAGCGTTCACTGCCTTGATGCCCCAGAGGGAGTCAAACTTTGTGTCATTCGGTGTAACTGCTTCGTAGAGATGATATTTGTAGTTCAACTGTACGCCTAAAACATTCGGGTTTGACTTGAGAGTTTCGGCTAATTCTTCTTCTGATTCGTTGTCAGAGTGAACGAGCGCAAAAACTCCTTCTCCCATTCCTGATAAGTCATTGTAAGAAGCCCGTACAGAGATGCCTTCAGAATCCGCAACAGAGTTCAAATATTCCGCGTAAATCCCGTTTCTTTCTGCTTCTGACATTACACCGTTGATTGCTTCCGGCTCCCTGAAGACTACGATGACTTCACCGGGCGCGAAATCTTCGTCCCCGTCCTCGCTAGAGCTTGAAGAAACTCCCGATATTCTCTTCATACGCGCGGCAAGTTCTGCTTCCTGCGAATAGGCACCTTCTTGGGAACCAGGCATTTTCTGCAGTCTTGCTGAAAGATCATCGCCTTCATCAGCAATTCCTGGCGGTACAAACACGCAAAGCAGAAGTACAGCGCATATACCAACAAATAGAGCTTTAAACTTTCTGCTCATGATAAAACCTCCTTATATAATATTTATAAAAAAGTCTGCTCCTCACTGTGTAATACACAAGGTAATACACAAGACAGACATTTTTATCATTATTTAAGAATTGCTGATACAGGTTACGAAGAAAAATTATTATACTTAACTAGTATAAAGTCTGGTTTATTTTAACAAACATTAAAAATTTTTCAACACGGTTTTTCAACATGAACGAGATATATTACATTATATAATAACAGATAATTTCTTGAAGGACTGGTACAATTAATTCATGAACAACATACGAAACTTTTGCATAATCGCTCACATAGATCACGGGAAATCCACCCTCGCCGACCGATTACTAGAATCCACCGGCACAATCTCATCACGCGACATGAAGGCACAAATCCTCGACAGCCTCACTCTTGAACGTGAACGCGGCATAACGATAAAGCTCGTCCCTGTACGAATGGACTACACAGCTCAGGACGGCAGAAAATACATACTCAACCTCATAGACACACCCGGACACGTTGACTTTGCTTATGAGGTATCACGTTCACTTGCGGCGTGTGAAGGAGCCTTGCTCGTCGTCGACGCATCGCAGGGAGTTGAAGCACAGACCGTAGCGAATGCATATCAGGCCATAGAGCAGGGACTAGAGATTTTGCCCGTCATCAACAAGATAGACCTGCCCTCCGCACGACCCGACAACGCAAAGCAGGAAATTTCTGATGTAGTGGGACTTGACGCTTCCGACGCTGTACTCACGAGCGCAAAGACAGGTGAAGGCGTTAATGACATTCTCGAACGCATCGTGAAGGACATCCCCGCGCCCAAAGGAGATATTGACGCACCCCTGCAGGCACTAATATTTGACTCGGTGTACGACAACTACAGGGGGGTAATCTGCTATGTACGAGTCATGAACGGCAGCATTAAGTCCGGGCAGAATATTATGTTCATGTCGAACGGCATAACTTACCCGGTGAATGAAGCAGGAGTGTTCAAGCCGGGATTCACGCCTGTGAGTGAGCTTGGCCCCGGTGAAGTCGGATACATCACAGCGAGCATAAAGACTCTGGCAGAAGCTCAGGTCGGCGACACCATCACGGACGCTAATAACCCCGCAAGTTCCCCGCTTCCCGGCTACAAGAAGGTGAAGAGCGTAGTGTTCTGCGGATTCTATCCTGTTGAGCGCGACAATTACCCGCAGTTACGGGACGCACTCGAAAAATTATGCCTCAATGACTCCGCCGTAACTTATGAGCCGGAAAGTTCTGAAGCTCTCGGTTTCGGTTTCAGGTGCGGCTTCTTGGGACTGCTTCATATGGACGTGGTGCGTGAGAGACTGCGTGAGGAATACGGCGTTGAACTTGTTGCTACTTCCCCGAACGTAATTTATGAGGTTGTGAAGTCATCGGGTGAAGTGATAGAGGCTCACCGTCCGTCAGATTTTCCCGACGCAAGCGAGATTACAGAAATACGCGAACCGTACATAAAGCTCTCTGTGTTCATGCCGTCAGAATTTACCGGGCGTGTTATGCAGCTGGTGCAGGACAAACGCGGGACGTATAAATCGATGGACTACATAACCCCCGAACGCGTAAGATTAGTATACGAGATGCCATTATCAGAATTTATCGTTGACTTCCACGACAAACTGAAATCACAGACACGGGGCTATGCTTCTCTCGACTATGAGCTTATCGGGTTGAGAGCAAGCGAACTCGTGAGGGTTGATATTCTCGTGAACGGTGAGGCGGCTGATGCGTTCTCGTTCATTTGCCACAAGGACGCGGCGTATAATCGGGGTCATGCTGTCGTTACGAAACTGAAAGAGTTAATCCCCTCACAGCTTTTCGAGATACCCATACAGGCCTCAATCGGTCGTCGCGTAATCGTGCGTGTGAACGTGAAGGCATTGCGCAAGGACGTTCTCGCTAAGTGTTACGGCGGGGACATTACCCGGAAGCGGAAACTCCTCGAAAAACAGAAAGAGGGCAAGAAGCGCATGAAGCAGATAGGGAAAGTGGCAATACCTCAGGAGGCGTTCCTGGCGTTTATGCAGGTGGACAGTGGAGAAAAGTAGCGGGCTGTACGTACACATACCGTTCTGTGAAAAGAAGTGCGGCTACTGTTCGTTCTACAGCGTTGCGGGCAGGACGGGCGAAATTGATGCTTACTTGTCGGCACTTGCTGTTGAGGCGGCAAAATATCGCGGCGAAAAGTTGCGGACTCTCTACGTCGGCGGCGGGACTCCAAGTGTCATGAGTATTTTTCAGTGGCGGGAACTCGTGAACATCATCACGCGGAATTTCGACACGTCAACCCTCACAGAAGCAACGACGGAAGCAAACCCGAACTCCCTCACTCCCGAACTCGTGAAATTTTTACGGGACAATAATTTTTCGCGCGTTAGTCTTGGCGTTCAGAGCCTCATTGATGATGAGCTTGCGACACTTGGCCGCATTCACGACTCACGTAGAGCCGTTCACGCAATGGAGCTGGTGAAAAATTCCGGGCTTGTGCTGTCGTGCGATCTGATTTTCGGCATTCCCGGACAAACTTTACGGACATGGGCGCATTCGTTGAAGACGGTAATGAATTATGCTAATCACATTTCGGCATACCAGCTGACACTTGAGCCTGATACGCCGCTCGCGAAAATTTACGGTGATACTGACCTGAACAATTACGAGTTCTACAGGTACGCACAATATTTTCTGCCGCGTCATAATTTCCCGCAGTACGAGATTTCGAGCTTTGCCCCCGAAAACTACGAGTGTCGGCACAACATGTCTTACTGGACTCATGATGACGTTATCGCGCTGGGTGCTTCTGCTGTGAGTTATGTTGACGGAGTGAGGACGGCAAATCCTCCGACGCTCGAACGATATTTTTACGCCGCAAGAAAGAATTTTCCCGGCGAACTTACGACACAAGAAAAACTTTCTCCACGAGAACGCAAAATCGAACTCGCAATACTCTCACTACGCACGAGATACGGAATTTCACGTGATGACTTACTGCCGGAAGTACTTGATGTGTTGTCGCAGATGCCCGGTGAACTTTTCGCGAATACTCCCGGACGTGTAGCACTAAGCCGGAAGGGTATGCGTGTCGGCAATGCGATATGGGCGGAAATCATCGGAGTATAGTATAATATGTGCGTCCGGCTCAATGCGGCGGATGTCTGCGAATCGTGTCAGGTCGGGAACGAAGCAGCACTAAGCAGAATTTTCCGGGGGCCATTGAATACCGGGCATTATTTGTGCCTTCCCATAATGAGCAGGAGATAGGGAGAAAGGCTCTCACTGTTTCATGCAGGGGCATGGTTAAGGAAGGAGAAAGCAGCACCCTTACTCACGAGTGAGCATAACTCGTTGAACGCTCTCACCGTCTCACGCTCTGAAAACTCCCGGCCAAGCATACAGGAAACCTCACGCAAACTATTCACGAACTCCGAGTCATTATAGCTATCGTATATACTGAAGAGGTCATCAAGTAATCCCGAAAAATCTTTGTCCGCATAACGTTCCGAAAAGTAACTGTTCACCGCCTCATTGAGATTCTTGGGAGCAACACGCCCGAAATACCCCGAACACATCGCGATAACAGGACGCTGTGAGTATGCCGCCTCCATTGCTGACGTTGCCGACGCAAACACAACGTTAGCGCGCTCGATCCAGCTTCTTGGGTTGTCCTGCGCTCCTATAATGTTGAGGCACTTTCTGCCCATTTTCCTGTTCACGGTGTGCGCAAAGTACTTCAGCTTGTACAATCGCCAGCCGCCTCCGCCCAAAATATTTATCGTGAAGTCAGGTATTTTTTCGCGAATAATATTTATGTTGTCGAGCATGTGAAAAATACCCGGCGTTTTGTAGCGGCTCAATCTCCCGAAACACAGAATGCTGAAGTTTTCGCGTTCAGGGAGTTCCGACGGGGCAAAGAACACATCAAGCGGGCGGGTCATCTTCACGATGGGAGTGGGTGCATTGAGTTCATGAAGCTGTGCGAGAATATTTCTCTCGAACGCCGTAAACACATCGCTGTACTTCACGAGTGAGGGAATATCGCGTCCGGGTCTGTCTGTCTTCTCTACGGGGTCGAGAAAGTACGTGATGACGGGTGCGCCGGTGAGTTTCTTTATTCTCACAGCAAGCGGGAAAGATCTTCTTGGGTCAGTCATGATTACGTCGGGACGAAAATGTTTTGCGCGGAAGTCAAAGTACATATTCCCGACACTCACGGAAGGACAGCTAATCACCGTGAAGCCCTCGTGCCTGTATCGTGCCTGAAACCCGGAGCCTGCCCACCGGCCAAGTACAGCGACTTCATGCCCTGCGCGTTTGAGTGCCGCACCGACGTTCAGAATGTAGCTTGTTACGCCGTCAATCGTGAGCGCGTCGGAACAGAATAATATCCTCATTCCCAAAACCTGCCTTTCTTCCTGTAGTATGCCTCAAAAAGATAGTCCGCTGTTTTCGGGGATATGCTCTTCATGAAGCTGTATGCTGTGTTCTTGCGTGTGCTCGTGAGTACCCTGAATAATTCCGGCTTCTCAAGTTTCGGTGTCGTGTCGTGCGAACTCTCTATGATGCTGCAAACAAGCTCATGAGAATTTGATGCTTTTATCATCCACTTTCTGCACTTCTCTATTGCTTCAAGCCTTTGGGAGTATATATCGCTCTCAATAATGCGGTGAATTTTTGCGAGTGAACTTTTCACATCATCGACATCAATAATTTCTATTCCGTTCTTGTCGGGTATCTGTTCGAGTATTGCCGGGTCTCCGCAGTATATAGGAAGTGCCCACCCTGCCCAGGCATCCGCAAGTTTCTCCGTCCAGTAATTTTTCACGCGGGAATTTTCTATCACTATATGATACTTGTACGGTGCAATAGCGTCGAGCTTGTCATTCACCGGGTTGAACTCCCTCCCGAAACTGTCAAGAACTCCCGCAAATTCTCTTTGTGCCTCATGAAGAAACTTCACGCGCTTTCTATGGTATTCTGTCTTTTGTTTCAGTGAGGTAATTATTGAGATTGTCTTATTCTTGGCCGGAACTCCATAACTCTCTATATCGCGGACTGACCTGAATTCCCCGTGAATACCCGCACTCCATGCTATATGCGGGTTCGACACTATGAGCCGTCCTGAATATCCCGGAATATTCCGAATTGCTATGACTGTCCCAAACTGTTCGAGGTAGTACATGAAGTTCTCGTATTTTCGTATTTCGGGAGGCTCCATCGTGAAGAGTATGCGCCGTTCTCGCGGGATGTCCGTATAGAAACATGCATACGGTGTTTCGTGAACTATCAGCCAGTCGGAATTGAGCCAGTTTCCTTTCTCGCTGCTGAAAAAATATTGTCCGTCCCTCATGAAGCCTTTTCCGTCGTCGGTGTAATAGGCATTAATTCCGAAACCCTGCAGGTACGGTGTGCTGAAAATTTTTACGGTCATGGTAATTA
>CAJOED010000080.1:0-1120 GCA_905233335.1 uncultured Synergistales bacterium | reverse complement strand
TATATTTTCGGGAAATGCAGAATCATTAGTGCCTTCATGAATATTTCGGGTTTCCTCGTGAACGTGTAGAAACTCAACGCCCGGTGCAGAACGCTTCTTGTCCTTTCGTCATGCTGTGCATCATGATAGTGTTCTATGTCATTTTTCGCGGCGTATATACCGAACGTCCTTATCACGCTTTGAGGCAGTAACACTTTCTCCGCAAATATCTTCAGGCGTTCGCTCCCTGCATGTTTCATGATGTATTCTGCTGTCCTGAACTGTGCTCCTGTATTATGTTCGTAACGCAGTAATTTTTTCTGCCCGGTGTCATTGTCCCTTACTGAACCCATTTCCGCATGATGGACGTAAATATACAGGTATTCTTTTATGGACGTAACTTTTTCTGCTCTGCATAGTGCCTTTGTGATAAACTCAATATCTCCTCCGGCAGTACATCCTTCACTGAAAGACAGCGAGTATTTTTTCAGAAAGTCATGTTCATACATACAGCACCATACAGAAGGCACAGAATTATTCACGATAAATTTTTCGCCCGATGACGTATATGCTTCTCCGTGAACTGCATGAACATTTTTATCTTTCCTGCCGTCCATGAATCTGTCGACAAGCCCGCAGAAAGCAATGCTGCATTTCTCCCTCGTGATTGCGGCATGAAGTGAGGACACGAAATTCTCCCGTATCATGTCGTCAGCGTCAACGAAGCAGATATATTTTCCGTTTGCGTGTTTGAGGCCGGTATTGCGTGAGGCACATTCTCCGCCGTTGTGTTCGTGAGTTATTACCGTAAAGTACCGCCCCGAAACTTTCAGAACTTCCCGCGCTATATCTCCTGTTCCATCTGTCGAAACGTCATCTACTATTATTATTTCTATATCGGGGTAATCCTGCGCAATGATGCTCTCAAGAGTAAGTTTTATTCTTGTTGCGGCGTTGTATGCAGGAATTATCACGCTTACCAGGTCATTCATATTCTTTATGGAAGTGTTCATAGTACTTTGCGAATTTCAAGAATCTCAAGAACGAAACATTTACGCTGTGAATGAAGCCCCACCAGCCCAGCAGAAAAAATCTTCCCAGCACATAAAACTTCAGGAACTCAAGTGTAGAAGCCCCGATT
>CAJOED010000079.1 GCA_905233335.1 uncultured Synergistales bacterium | reverse complement strand
ATTTTTACGCCTCTATGGGAATTTCTGCCTCATCCTGACGCGGCAAAGTTGAGTGTCATATCACGGAATATTAAGAAAGTGTGTATTCAGTGAAAAAAAAGCAGTCCCGAAATTTTTACGCCTCTATGGGAATTTTTGCCTCATCCTGACGCGGCAAAGTTGAGTGTCATATCACGGAATATTAAGAAAGGGTGTATCAAGTGAAAAAAGCAGCCCCGAAATTTTCAGAGCCGCCCGAAAAAAAACTTTATGCTTCTATGGGAATTTCTGCCTCGTCCTGACGCGGCCAAGTTGATGTCCATGTTCTTACGGGGAGACCCCAGATGTTTATGAAGCCGACCGCAGCAGAATGATCGAACGTATCACCCTCAGAGTACGTCGCCAGATCATGACGATAGATACTCTTTGATGTTTTCAGTCCCCTCACTACTGCCTGCCCCTTGAAGAGCCTCATCTTGACTGTACCGTTCACGTATTTCTGTGTGTCGTTCATGAACGCGTTAATTCCGTCCCGCAATGGCGAGAACCAGTACCCCTCGTACGTCAATTCAGCAAAGCGCACCTCAAGCTCACGTTTCGTCTTGAGCACCTGCTTATCGAGCGTCAACGTCTCCATCGCACGATGTGCCGCAAGCAGTACCGTAGAGCCGGGGCATTCGTACACTTCCCGCGACTTGAAGCCCACCAGCCTGTCCTCTATCATGTCGACTCTTCCTATACCATGACGGCCCGCAATCGCATTAAGTTTCTGTATCAGCTCGACACCGTGCATTCTCTCGCCGTTAAGTTCAGTCGGTATTCCGCCCTCAAAAGATATTTCGACAAATTCAGGAGCATCGGGAGCCTCTATCGGGTTTGCAGTCATCTCGTATGCGTCTTCAGGAGGTTCATTCCAGGGATCCTCAAGCATTCCGCATTCAATCGAACGTCCCCATAAATTGTCGTCGGTGCTGTAGGGTGAGGAAGCTGTAGCCTTTACGGGGATCCCATGACGAGCAGCGTACTCAATTTCTGCCTCGCGCGTGAAGTGCCAGTCCCGGACGGGAGCAAGTACTTTGATTTTCGGGTTCAGAGCCGTAGCACATACCTCAATGCGGACTTGATCCTGACCCTTTCCCGTGCAGCCGTGAGCAACAGCAACAGCTCCTTCTTTGTTGGCGATATCGACGAGAGTTTTTGCGATTAACGGACGCGACAATGCCGACACAAGCGGATATGTCCCCTGATACATTGCGTTGGCCCGTAACGATGGGTACACGTAATTTTCCACGAACGTCTTTTTGAGGTCGAATATGTACGCTTTGACCGCGCCGCTGTGAAGTGCCTTTGACTTTGCCGCCTGAAGATCTACGTCCTTCTGTCCGACATCAGCCGTCATAGTGATGACATCATAGCCCTGTTCTGTCAGCCACATTACAGCAACAGACGTATCAAGTCCGCCGCTGTAAGCTAATACCGCTTTCCCTTTCTTTTCTGTCATGCTGTAGAAAATCCTTCTTTCGTTGTGAAGTTGCTATGATAATATCACATTCACCAACGCAACAAAGCGATAACTAAATGTGATAAGATATACGGCACATGTCAGCTTTGTTATTTTACCCATAAAGCGGAGGCCTTAAAGAAAAAATGCAGGAAGT
This sequence comes from uncultured Synergistales bacterium, assembly GCA_905233335.1. Taxonomy (GTDB): domain Bacteria; phylum Synergistota; class Synergistia; order Synergistales; family Aminobacteriaceae; genus JAFUXM01. The sequence continues at coordinate 4,677 of CAJOED010000079.1, read as the reverse complement.
CAAAAAAGTAACGACTGAAGTCGGAACAAATGAATGGCAGTTGGTCGTGTTTGTTCTCGGAGATCAGTCTTTCGCAATCAACGTTGACAAAACACGCGAAATTTTACGCTGGCCGGGCGTGCGTTCTATCCCTGATGCTCCCGTAGCGTTAATCGGCATTACGTCAGTGCGCGGTGAAGTTCTCCCGATGGTGGATTTGCGTATATTCTTGGGAATACCTCCCGTTACCCCGATGGAGCAGAGCAAGGTCATTATTGCAGAGTTCAACGAGGTGAAGCTCGGCTTTGTTGTTGACGCAGTAGAGAGAATTTACCGCATAAAGTCAGAAGACCTCGACGCTAGCATGACCGGCAAATATTTGGGGGACTGGATTCTGTACGTCATCAAGAGGGATTCGCGCAACGTGTTATTGCTGGACTATGAAGCAATCGTGCAGACGATAAGCCCGCAGCTTGTGATACAGCATTCAGGAGATCCGGGAAAGGCCGTCGCAATGATGGAGGGAGTCGGGCACCCAGGCGATTATCATATTATTGTTGCGGAAGACTCACCGTTAATTCGCAAGCAGGTAGAAGATGCACTTATGGCGAGCGGATTCACCGACCTTCATATTTGCCCGGACGGAAAAGTTGCGTTTGATGCTATCGTCGGAGCGGGTGAACACTGCGATCTTCTCATTACGGACGTAGAAATGCCTCGTCTTGACGGACTGACACTGACACGCCGCATAAAAGAAAATCCCGGCACAAAAAATATTCCTGTTATCGTGTTCTCGTCGATAATGGCAAACGACATCAAGAACAAGGCCGCTTCTGTCGGAGCAAATTATCAGGTAACGAAGCCGGAGATCACACAGCTTGTGGAATGCGTCGTGAAAGTAATCCGTGAGAAGCAGGAACGTTCAGAACAGGAGGAAGCTGTTTAGGGTTGATACTGCCTTTCTGGAATTCTGAACTTTACGTAGAAATTTCTTCGTGGTTTCCGTTCGGCAAGGACTATCACCCTGCATCACTGACCAGGTTTTACGATGACACGCTGAAAAACATATCCGAAGCGTGCCTGGATCTTGACAGTGAATTTTTCTTCATGGCATCACCTTCAACGGGCTGTGTCGGGAGTCTTCCGCGCGAAAATTTCTTCAAATACGGAGCTGATAACTTCATAAATTTGGGCTTCCTGATGGTCTTGGGATATTCCGAGATGATGGAAAAAATGATAATAGCCTCGATAATGCTTCCTGAAGCAGAACGGAAACTTAACGCCGGGATTACTGTCTGTTCGTTATGGAGCAGGGGAGTATTTCTTGGTACGGCAAAGGTGATAGCTGTTGCGGCTGACGAGCCATTTTTTGACGGTGCTGATTATCTGCAGGAGTTCTCGCGGCTTCTCACTCATGCGCGGAAAGTTATCGGTGTAAATTCTGCCTCATATTTTGCCGAAAAGTTTGGGTACGACAGATTTTTTGTGCGTTGGGAGAATGAAGAGCCGTATGATTTGCGGATTAGTGAGGCACTCTCTGACTTCGAGTTCGACGGCACGAGGGAAATTACCGGGACTTCACCGATTCAGGAGTTTCCGCCGTTCTTGGGTGCGACGCTGAACTTGAGGGAAATGCAGAGGCCGCCGGAGGAAGAGTAACGGGTGCTTTCAGGGTTGACGCTGTGAGGGAATGCACAGACGAGCGGCAAAATCTACGAGGGCTTCACGTTGAGGCAGGGAGTGCACAAACACGTAACAGAGGCTTTCAGGGTTGACGCTGAATTTGCACAGACGATATATGAAGGAGGAAAAATAACTTGGCTAAGAAAAAAAAGAAAGATAACGACATAGAGAAGGCTGCAAAAGGAGAACTTGACGCGGAAATTGATGCCGGAGAAGATTTTGCGGACGACAAAACCCCCGGCGGTGTTCAGGATCTTCTTGATGAGGGGACAGACCGGGGCTACGTTACGCACGACGACATAGAGCGTCATATCCCCGTAGAGACTTGGGACGCTGACACCCTCGACAGCATATTCACCAACCTGCAGGAGATGGGCATTGATGTAGTCGACAAGGCCAGCATCGGCAAAGTACCTGCGGCAACAGAAACACGCGAGGAGTTCATACCAACGATAGACAGCGAACTCGCCAAGCTCGACGACATACCGCTTACTGACCCCGTGAGAATGTATTTGCGTGAGATCGGAAAAGTATCACTGCTTACGGCTGCGGAAGAAGTAGACCTTGCACAGCGCATGGAGAAAGGCGACGTTGAAGCAAAAAAACGCCTTATTGACGCAAACTTACGGCTTGTCGTGAGCATTGCGAAAAAGTATATAGGCCGGGGAATGTTATTTCTTGACCTGATACAGGAGGGCAATTTGGGACTCATTCGCGCTGTCGAAAAATTCGATTACCGCAGGGGCTTCAAGTTCTCTACGTACGCTACGTGGTGGATACGCCAGGCCATAACGAGAGCCATAGCTGACCAGGCAAGGACTATACGCGTTCCCGTTCACATGGTGGAAACTATCAACAAAATGGTACGTGTTTCGCGTCTTCTCGTTCAGGAACTTGGCCGTGAACCTTCTGATGAGGAAATCGCCAAGAAAATGAACATAGAGCCTTCACGCGTCGAGGAGATACGGAGAATTTCACAGCTTCCTGTTTCGCTCGAAACACCCATAGGCGAAGAGGAAGATTCACAGCTGGGGGACTTCATAGAGGATCACGACCTTCCGAGTCCCGACGAGGCCGCCGCAGGACATCTTCTGCATGAACAGATAGAGGAGATGCTCGCTACGTTGTCGGACAGAGAACGGGAAGTTCTGCACTACCGCTTCGGGCTTGAGGACGGGCATTCATACACACTTGAGGAAGTCGGCAAGAAGTTCAACGTTACGCGCGAGAGAATAAGACAGATAGAGGCAAAGGCACTGCGAAAATTACGACAGCCAAGCAAACGACTGAAAGATTTTCTTGATTAGTGCCATGTCAGCAAAAAAATTCGTAAAGACGGTGAAGAATGCAAGAAGAGGTATAGCGTTCTCAAAAAAATTCAGGTACAGGCTTTCAGGCTCTATAGGGCTGTTCGTCGGCCTGTTGGGAATAAGTGCGCTTCTCGTATGGTGGCAGGAGAGAAATTTCACCGGCTCATATTTCGACGCACTATGGAGCGTGTTATTCACGTTAATCGGGCAGGGAGAATTTGCCGCGTCCCCTCACACATTCTGGGGAAGGGTAATAGTATTTTTTCTGTCGATATTCGGAGTTGCGCTGTTCGGTGTAGTTTTTGCGGAAGTTCTGCAGAGACTCATCAACAGCCGCATAAGAGTAATTTTAGGGGAGATGATGGGCATAAACAGCTGTAAATATGAAGGCCACGTGTTAATTTGCGGGTGGAACAGCCGGGGAAGTTACCTCATACGCGAACTTGAAGCGTCCGGAAGACAGATAGCACTAATCGCAAAGGAAAGACCCGACAATCTTGAAGGCGACGTATTCTTTGTGCAGGGCAACCCGTCAGAACGTGAAGCACTCATCAAAGGCGGAATACAGAAAGCACGAGCCGCGATAATTCTCGGAGACCCTGATTTCGGCGATGATGATTCGCACACGATACTAACGGGGCTTGCACTTGAGGCTATTGCTCCTGATGTCTATACGGTGATGGAACTCCACGACCCGCAGAACGAACGTTACGCACGATATGCACACGTTGATGATATTCTGTACAGCGACAGCCTCATAGCGGACATCACAGCAATGTGTACACACAATGAAGGAATTTCTGCGTTCATACGGGATATTCTGTCGACGGCAGATGACGGTTACAGTTTTTCGGCATTCGACGCGCCCAAAGAGTTCGCCGGAAAGACAATACGCGATATGTTCGAGCATTTCCGGGAAACTGACGCACTGCCCATAGGGATAATTACGCCGCCTGATACGAACGAGAAAGTCCCGATGTCCGAATGGCATTCTGAAGTCAACCCGCCGCAGGAACAAGTGATTACTCTTCCCATGAAGGTAGTATGCATAGTGAAGGATAATTACTCCGAGAAGAAAAAGTGAGAAGTGAGAAAATTACTTTGTGCACTCATAATAATCATGACAGCGGCCGGTAGTTACGCAATGAATGACGCAAAAGATTTATACGCCGCAATGTACAGAGCCATGATCGAGAAGGACAGCAGGACTCTTACGGAAATTCTTGATGATTCGTTCGTGCTTGTACACATGACTGGCATGAAGCAGAGCAAAGCCGAGTTCATTCGTGCGGTTTCGGGGGGAGTGCTGAATTACTTTTCGGAACACACAGAGAGCATTACTGCAGAAGTACATGATGACACTGCACAGCTCACGGGGAAAAGCAGAGTCGATGCGGCAGTTTTCGGGGGAGGTCAGCACACCTGGCCTTTGAGGCTTGATATTGCGCTTGTGAGGCGGAACGGTGAGTGGAAGATTACCCGTGCAGAAGCGTCTACGTATTAGAGTCAGAATAACAGTGAGGGAGGCCGGGAGTCTCCCTTATTTTTTGAGGCGTACCTGCCCCGACATCAGGCTGTTGATCGCTTCCCGGCGTAGCTCCGCATATCTCTCACGTTCGGCCTTCAGATTCACGAGGTCGTCGTCGAGCGTCGTCAGAGTGTCCGCTATGGCGCGCTGTTCCTCCAGTGAGGGAACTGAAATAGG
>CAJOED010000078.1 GCA_905233335.1 uncultured Synergistales bacterium | reverse complement strand
CGTTTCCGGCTCTGTCTGTACTGTCGGCTGTGCTGTTACGGGCGGAGTGGCTTTCTGTTCCTGTTCCTTTTCGCGTTCGGCGATAAGTGCGGGTGCGTCGGCGTATGCTCTCGTCGACGTTATGCCCGGTGAAGTCTGCAGACCGTTCATGAAAAACTGTCGCCCGGCCAAGACCAATAGTCCCACTGCCGCAACACTCACTACAGGCAGCACAATATCACCGAATGACGGCAATATTCCGCGTTTCTTTATGCCCCTGCGAACGGTGGCGCGTCTGTCAGTCCTTGCGGTTCTTTCTGTATATTGCTGGCTGGTCATAGAATTTCCTCTGCAATCCCGGGAATGCGTTGCGTTCGTCCTCACTCGGCTGTGTCAATCTCGCTTCCTCAAAACCTTCCTGCTGAGCTTTGCGCTTTGTCGCGTACAAATCATAGAGCGTTCTTCTTGGCGGCTGTTGCGGCTGTATTATCTGCGGCCTTTGCGGTGCCTGCGGTGCTTCGGGTTCTTTCGGTGCGGCGGGAGCAGTTCTGCCGGACTTCATGAGTGCCATCTGTGCATTCATGACTTCTTCCGGGAACGTAGCAATCAGTGTAACGTGTACTTTTTCGCCGAGTGTCTCATCTATTACGTGCCCCCAGATAACCTGCGCTTCAGGGTCGGCGGTTTCCTCGATGATCTGCGCGGCATCGGACATTTCGCTTAACAGTATCTCCGTACCAGTCGTAACATTCAGCAGAATCCCGCGTGCACCTGTTACCGGCACAGTCATCAGCGGCGACTTGATTGCGTTCTTTGCGGCTGTCTTGGCTCTGTCTTCTCCTTCACCTTCACCCATTCCCATGATTGCTGTCCCTGCTCCTGTGAGAATGGCTTTGATGTCGGCAAAGTCGAGATTCACAAAACCAGATTTCGTGATGAGATCCGTAACTCCCTGTACAGCCTGACGCAATACTTCATCAACTTTCTTATATGCGTCGATAATCTTCATTTTGCCGCCGTTCATGCCGTCTTTGTCAAGCAGTTTCTCATTCTCGACGATTAACAGCGCATCAACGTTCTTTTTGAGGTCTTCTATTCCCTGTTCGGCTGTGCGCATACGTTTCCCCATCTCAAAGTGAAAAGGTTTCGTTACGACACCGACAACAAGAACTCCCATATCGCGCGCGGCTCCTGCTATTACGGGTGCAGCTCCTGTACCTGTTCCGCCTCCCATACCGGCAGTAACGAAAAGCATATCAGCTCCGGCGATGTATTCTTTGATTCTGTCTATGCTTTCTTTTGCGGCGTTAGTACCGACTTGCGGATTAGCTCCTGCACCAAGTCCACGCGTGAGTGATTCGCCAAGTATTATTTTGTTCGGTGCAAGATTCTGGTCAAGTGCTCTCGCGTCAGTATTAGCAGCTACAAAATCAACGCCCTGTACACTAGACTCTATTATGTGATTGAGGGCATTCCCGCCGCCGCCACCGACACCGAAGACAACTATTTTTTCATTTTGCCGTATATTATTATTCGTGAGCTTGAATATTTGATCCTGATTCATTGATTTGTTTCTCCTCCTCCGCACTAAAATTTTATTGCATTTTTTCAGCGTTTACAAGTTTGCTAGAAAAGTCCCTTCAATCTGTCCATGAAACGTCCGAGCATTTCCCTCACATTTTCGCGCGGGGCATCATCGTCTTCATACTCTTCATCATCGTAGTATTCAGGCTCATTATTCCCGCCGTCTTCCTCATCATTAGCATATACGTTCATGCGTTCACGTTCGCGGCGTTCCTGCCTGTTCTGTTCCTGACGTTCGCGCTTCTCTGAACGTTCCGACAACCCCGGAAGCATCTGGTCGGACTCCATGAACAAATACGGATCTCTTTCTGTTGCTACGTAATACTTGAGGATACCTGCGGCACTGACATACGAGGCGTTATCGAGGCCGGGCGGCATGGAGTATACTGGTTCTACGGCCTTTCTCACGGGCATTTGCAGAATGTCCTCAAGCATCATCTCTATGCCGGGAGTTTCCGACACACCGCCGGAGAGAATTATTCCGCTCGGAAAGTGCTGGGGTGTGCATTCAGCGAGTGCGTCCCGTACGTAAGAATTGAAAAGCTCCTCAATGCGCGCAAAAATTATCTGGTACGCATAATCTACATCAACGCCCTCATTGCGCAGGTCGTCCTCGTTCGCCGTGAAAATTCTCTTCTTGAGGTGCTCTGCTTCTCCCAAAGACATATGAAGCACCGTAGCAAGATCGCTCCTGATGTGATCCCCGCCTATGGGTATGCTCATAACGCGGAAAGCTCTGCCGTTCCTGTACAGCACAATGCCCGTAGTCCCTCCGCCGATGCACAGAGATATACACCCTGCGCGCATTTCCTCCTCATATACTGCTCCCAAAGACGACGCTAACGGTTTCAGCACGAGTCCCTTCACGTCGAGTCCTGCTGTCTGCACACAATTAGCTACGTTCTGGACGTAAGTCATCGGGACTGCTACGGTCTGAAGCCACATATCGAGCTGCTGTCCGTTCATGTTGAGTGGTTCGTCGACTGGCCTGCCGTCAAGCTCATAGCTCGTGGGTATCATGTGAAGTGAATACATGTTGCTTCTTAGTGCGAGGTTGTCCTTTGCGCGGTCGATTACTCTGTTGAGGTCTCCGGCTTCTACGGCTTTCGACTCCCTGCCTCCAAGCGTTACCATTCCATGAGTCGATTCGCTCTGTACGTCCATTGCGTTGAAGGCGACTATTACGTTGCTTAGTCTCTTTGCGGATATTCCTGTAATGCTCTGGGCTTCCTGAAAGGCTTTCATCACTGACTGCCGGGCGTCCTGAAGGCTTACTATTATTCCCTTCGAAATTCCGCGTGAAGGCGCATTCCCAAATCCTATTACGTGAACAGAATCAGGATAACGGGGATTTCTCTCCGCTACAATCATCGTAGTTTTCGTAGTTCCCATACTAAGCCCGACCAAAAAATTGTCAGATTTTCCCGGCATTTGTTTTTACGTTCCCTTCCTTGATTTCTAAAATGCTAATTATAAATTACGCAATAAAATTTTTCCCTCATATGTAGCATCTATTATATGATTACCGCCCTCATTAATCAGCCTTGCGAATAACTCGTCTATGCTTGCTCCTATATCACGATCCGAATATTTTTCAGGCTGCAGGTATAATTCAAATTTCTGTGTGCGGTGTGAGAGTTTCAGAAAAAATAAATTCATTCCCGCCCTGCGCTCCCATGTAATGTCTGTTGCGGCCTCAAACCATCGGCGACCCTCGAACTCATCAAGGAACTCCGCAATCACTTCCGTAGACAGAGGCGACTGAAACACTCCGAGCATGGGAGGCGTTGCTGTGATGTCGTCCCCCGTGCTGTTCTGCTCCGGGATCTTCCATATGAGACGCGAAACTTTGTCGTCGTTCTGCCGTCCCCGTTCGTAGAGCCACATGCGGCCGTCGCGGGAAATGCACCATATCTGTCCGCGCCAGTCGACCTTCACCCATGCGCTGAGCCACTCGATTTTCGTCGTGAACTGTCCGAGCCTGTTCATGTGAGTCTCAACTGTTACGGGCATATCGCGTTCAAGAAATTCACCCATGCCGCGAGCGTCTTTCAGGAGGTACGGCCAGAAGGTAAGACAGCGGGACGGAAAAACCTCCCATAGTCTGCGCTCCAAGTCCTGCGATTGCGTCTCTATGCGGTAATTCTTCAGGGCAAACCATGACTTGTACTCCGAAAAATACATCATGCAACCCGCCGCCATAGCCAGCAAAAACATTCTTGAAGCACGCACAGCAATTCACTATACGGAAAAACACGGGGCGAGAATTTTTATTTCAGGCTCTAATTTTATTCCCGTGCTGTCATATACTTTTTCTGCGCAAATCTCTATCAGCTTCATAACATCAGAACTTGTTGCGTGTCCCCTGTTCAGGATAAAGTTTGCGTGAACGTCAGAAACTATTGCGTCCCCGACAGATAAATTTTTGCACCCGCAGTCGTCTAATAATTTTCCGGCAGAATAACCTTCAGGATTCTTGAACGTACACCCGGCATTACGTAGTCCGTGAGGCTGACTCCCGCGCCGCAATAAGAAGCTCTCAAGCACTTTCTCATCACCGGGAGTGAAGGGTCTGAATGTCATTCTTGCGGAAACGATTAACCTTTTCCCGTCGGAGAGCGAGCATTTACGGTAAGAGTAATTTATGTCGCCCAAGTTCCATGTCTTTATTGTTCCGTCCGCCTCAACAGCTATCACGTAGTCGAGAAGCTCACACACTCCGTGAGTCCCTGCTCCTGCATTGCCCATTATCGCGCCGCCCAAAGTACCGGGTATCCCTGCAGCGAACTCCATACCCGCAAGATTCTTTTCGCGTACTTCCTTCATGAGCATGGGGAGCTTGAAGCCTGCATCGACATCAACAGTGAGGGGAGTGCGCCACTCTATAGCTTTGAGGTTTTGCGTTGAGATTACTACGCCGCGTATGAGGCCGTCGGGGAAAAGAACATTACTGCCGCCTCCCAAAACATATACAGGACAGCCCTCACTGACAACAAGAGAAAATAATATCTTCATGTCCTCAATGGAAGAAGGAGCCGCAAAAAACTCCGCCTCTCCTCCTGTACCGAGAGTGCAGAGCTGGTACAATGGCCAGCGTTCTTTTATTGTTATGTCGGGTAAAGCAGCATGTAATTTATTCAACAACATTACGCATTCAAAAAATCCTGATAAATTTTTTCGTATTATACCCTAAAACAAAAACGAAACTTTAAAAATTTTCCCGCAAAACCTTTTCTCCTATTGTATAGACATCGCCCGCTCCCATAGTAAGCAGTATATCGCCGGGCTTCAATGCATCGTGCAGAACTTCACACACATCATCAAAGTTTACGGGAATGATTTTATTGTTGTGTTTCGTAATCTCTTCTGCCGAACTGTTATTCACTTCCTGTTCTCCTGCTGAATACACCGGAAGCAAATATGCCTCGTCCGCAAGCTCCAAAGCTCCCGCAATATCACCTGCAAACATTGCGGTACGTGTGAACCTGTGAGGCTGGTACACAACAACGAGCCTTCTTTCCGGGAAAATGCTCCTGACTGCCTGAAGAGTTGCGCGGATTTCCGACGGGTGATGAGCGTAGTCGTCCATGATGAGAACGTTATCGCGTGTTGCACCCTTTATCTGCATTCGTCGTTCGGAGCCGTGAAAGTCCCGGAGAATTTTTGCGCTCGTCAAGAAGTCCACGCCGCACAAGTCAGCCGCCGCAATTGCCGCAAGAGCGTTCATGATGTTGTGTTCGCCGGAAACACACAGTGAGAGCCTGCCGAGTTCCTGGCCGTAGTGTGAGACACTACAGGAGATGCCGCCGCCGTGTGAAGTCCTGACGTTGTACGCTCCCCAGTCGTAATTTTTGCCCCAGCCGTAACGGAGAACAGTCCCGCGCTTTTTGTCGCAAAACTCAAAGACTTTCTGTGCTCCTTCGTCTTCAGCGCACATGATGAGAGTTCCGCCGTTCTTCCTTCCGTCAGCATAACGTGTGAATGCCGCAATAACATCATCGCGCGTCTTGTAGTGGTCGACGTGATCCCAGTCGGCATTCGTGATTATCGCTATGTCGGGCGCAAAAAGCTCAAACGTTCCATCGGACTCGTCAAGCTCCGCAATAAAATATTTTCCCGTCCCCGAAATAGCATTTGAACCGATGTCCGGCACGTTCGCTCCGATGTAGACAGTCGGGTTAAGTTTTGCGCGCAGGAATATCAGCCCGGTCATTGATGACGTTGTAGTCTTTCCGTGCGCACCTGCTATGCCTATTCCGTATGCCCTGTTGAACATTGAGCTTAGTGCTTCGGCGCGTGAATATATCTCTATGCCTCTGTCCCTCGCACAGATGACTTCGGGATTGTCCCGGCTTATGGCACTGCTGAGGATTAATGCGTCAGGCTTGAGGCTGTCTATGTGTTCGGGAGAATGGCCAAGCGTGCAGGGTATAGCGTCCAGATCGTAGTGCGGAGGTTTCAGATCACAGCCGGTAACGTTGAGGCCGTGAGCCTTGAGGAGTTTTGCGAGTGCGCTCATTCCTGCCCCGCCGATGCCCATAAGGTGAACACGATTTATATTTTTCACAATGAATTTCACCCCTGAAAAAATTTATTGCTAATTGTAACACGTAGAATTTCTTACCATATTAATCTAGTACGGAAGCAATTTCCATAAGACGTTAATAATGGGATCGAATATCACGTTGATTATTCCCGTCATCAACAGCACCAGCAGAATAATCATGCCGTAACGTTCGAGCCAGTAATAGTAGTGTATGTACTTATAGGGAAGGAACGCCTCAAGCACCCGCGAACCGTCAAGCGGCGGAATGGGTATCAGGTTGAAGGCAGCAAGTCCCATGTTGATGTTCACCATCTGGAATAAGAATATCAGTCCTGCGCGCCCAGTTATGTTGTACCAGTACACGCCCGCAAACCGAAAGAACAGCACAGTGATTACTGCCGTGAGAATATTCCCTGCAACCCCTGCAAGCGACACTATCACCAAGTCCCGACGAGGATGCCGGAAGTACCGCGTGTTAATCGGAACAGGCTTTGCCCACCCAAAACCAACCAGCAATAACATCAACGTCCCGACGAGGTCGAAATGCTCAAAGGGATTCAGGGTCAGTCTTCCGTAACGTTCAGCAGTCGGATCTCCGACCATTTTCGCAGCAAAACCATGACAAAATTCATGGAATGATAACGCCCATAATAGTGCCGGTATCGTCAATAATAATCTTATGGGATCGCTTAGTAATCTCATTTTCTCTATAGTCCTCCTTTTTTGAATGAAGCTGATATATCGGGGCTGTCCATTCTCCCCTTCACAGTAAGAACAGCAGAAACTTTCTTTGCATCCCTGAAAGTATCAGCACTCTCTATCATGTACTCGACGCGCTCAAACACTAATCCATCAACGTTAGCAGTAACATCGAGGCTCTCCGGCGTGATTGTACCCTGCAAATATCCCGGTGCTCCCTCGAACGTAAATTTCCCGTCAACACTTGCCCGGTTGTTTCCCAAAAGTTTCAGCTGTGCGCGTATGTCCGTAATCGTTCGTCCGTCGTACGAGATTCTCGGTGCTGTCATGTTCATAAGGCCGCTTAGTGTGTCGATGTAGCCGTTGAGGTTGACGCTCAATGCCGCAATTCTGCCCTTCAGGTTTCGGAGTTCAGGAATGCCGAGCAGCTTGTCGAGGCCGTCAAGTGTTGCTTCTGTTCCTTCGAGTTTCGCAATCATTGAGGGCTTCTCGTCCTTGCCGTAAAGTATCGTGATTTCTCCCTGCAAAGGCACATTCAGCGCGCTGGCTTGTATGTCGTTCACGTACAGCCGTCCGTCAGAGTAATTCACGTTCGCGCTCGCACGTTCCACCGGGAAGCCGTAAATTTTCGCGTTCGTCGTGTCGAATGTCCAGGAAACTTTCGGTGCGTCGGTCGTGCCGGTGATGTCAGCGGTGAAGTTTACCCGTCCAGAAATGTTACGAGGGGTTGCGGTGTCGGTGTTGCTGTATGAGTTCGTCCGTCCCGAAACATCATGAAGCGTTGCGGTGTTTCTGTCATGTCCGCCGGTGCTGGTTACGGTGTCGGTGTTGCCGGTGGAGTTTGCCTCCCCTGAAACATCATGAGATGTTACGGTGTTTCTGTTATGGCTGTAGGTGTTGCCGGAGTAGTCCGTCCGTCCCGAAACA
>CAJOED010000077.1:1757-13615 GCA_905233335.1 uncultured Synergistales bacterium | reverse complement strand
AAAGGCATAAACCCCTGCGCAAAGTTGCTCGCAAATCCACTTATCATGTCAGCCGCATATACCGGAGAAGCCGACATCATCACGACACAGCACAGCATTAACACTAATTTTCTCTTCATAAGTATATTTTTCCTTTCGTTTGATTTTTGTTGTCATCAGGTAGTTACGTGGTGGAATTTTGCGCTGCATTCTCTTATCCCTCCTTCCACGTAAAATAAAAAAAATCTCTCCTGCAATAATTATTATCACAAGAGAGAGTAATTTTTTCTCACAACAATTTTACTATTCTGCTGTCTGTTCTTTTTCGCGGTCTACTATCGCTTGTATTTCCTCATGATTGATTACTTCCTTCTCCTGCAAAGTACCGGCTACTTCATGCAGAACGTTCTCATGTTCCCGCAAAATATTTATCGCGTGTTCCTGCGCCTCACTCACCAGCCGCTTGATTTCCGCGTCGATAACCTGCGCTGTACCGTCCCCGACATCCTCGCGGATCTGTGAACTCCCCGCAAGATACATCATCGACGATGCCGCATAACGCACAGGGCCGAGTTCCGGCGACATTCCGAACTCCGTAACCATACGCCGGGCTGTTTCCGTAGCACGTTCGAGGTCGTTCGACGCACCCGTTGACGCTTCACTGAACACGAGCAGTTCTGCCGCACGTCCGCCGAGCATTACCGCCATACGTGATTTTAGTTCGCCCTCGCTGATGAGGTAATTATCTTCTGTCGGCATCTGCATGGTGTAGCCCAACGCACCCTTTGTCGTCGGAATTATGCTGACTTTGTGCACGGGGTCAGAGCCGGGAATGTAGCACGCTACGAGCGCATGTCCTGTTTCGTGATACGCTACCTTTTTGCGGACTTCAGGAGTGAGCGGTGTCTTTCGTTGGAGTCCGGCAACAACTCTCTCTATTGCCAGGTCAAAATCATTCATGGATACTTTGTCGGCCTTACGTCTTGCGGCAAGAAGTGAGGCTTCATTCGCGATGTTCGCAAGGTCAGCCCCCGAAAATTGATTTCGGGTGCTAGGGGTAAGTTCTTCGTGTGAATGCGCAAAATTTCCTCGCGACCTTCCTCCGTCGGAAGCACTACCTGTATCTGACGGTCAAAACGTCCAGGACGCAATAGAGCTTGATCCAAAATCTCCGGCCTGTTCGTTGCTCCCATGATTACGACACCGTTATTGTCCTCGAAACCGTCCATTTCTGCGAGAAGTTGATTCAGGGTTGCTTCCTGTTCCGAGTTGCTGTTGAAGTTGCGCATTCTTGACTGACCGATAGCATCAATCTCATCAACGAAAATTATGCACGGAGCTTTTTTCTTGGCCTGCTCGAAAAGATCCCTCACTCTTGCGGCACCGACCCCCACGAACATCTCAACGAAACTTGATCCCGTAATGAAGAAGAACGGCACTCCTGCTTCACCCGCACAAGCCTTAGCGAGTAATGTCTTTCCTGTTCCGGGAGGGCCTACGAGTAACACTCCGCGCGGTAACTTTGCCCCGAACTTGTCGAAACGCCGCGGATCTTTCAGGAAGTCGATGATTTCGCGCAATTCTACTTCTGCTTCACCAGCACCGCCTATGTCGCTGAACTTTACGCCGGTCATTTCTCCCTGAAGCTCTTTCGCCTTGCTCCTGCCGAACGAAAATATATTTCCTGCTCCACCGCGCATGTTCCTGAATATCAAGTACCATATCACTATCAATGGCAGCATGGGAAGCAATATTCCCATTACGAGATCCATAAAGCTGTCCCGCTGTGCAATCCCCCCGAACTTTATGTCAGCACTCGCGAGTCTCTCAATCAAGAACGGGTCAGACAATCTCACGACGCTTTTTGTGTTGCCCTGCTGCTTTATCCTGTTCGTTAAGATTTTGCCGCCGATTATGGGACGTTTGTCGGGACTGTCGGTGTTCTTGAGGGTGTATATTATTCTGCTGTCGGTGATGTCTGCATTCTCGATAGTGCTCGCGTTCAAGTCCGCAAGAAATTCACTGTAGGGGACTTCTCCTTTGCTTTCTGCGTATGGTTTGTAGATGTATTCAGAGAAAAGCCACGCCGCTATAAGTGCTATCAGAAAATACCATACTGAAAATTTTTGTCCTTTGTTCATTTGCGAAATTTTTTTGGAATGTCCTTTCTTGAAAGTTTACAGCCTTCTCATTATCGCCCGGCCGCTTTGTGTTCTCCTCGTGCGTTCTCTAAGGCGTTCAAACTCATCTGCTATCTCTTCGCGTTCGTCATCATCTACAGGCATTGCGTCAAGAAACCTGTTCAGTTTCTCTTCAAGTTCTGCTATCTCTTTTTCGCTCGGCGGGATTGTACGTCCTATGTTGCGCAATGAAGCAAGTGCTACGTCGGAAATGATTACTGCCATGTTGTGAAGGTCGTCATTATCGTCTGTGCTGTCAGTCTGTGATGTTTCGGTTCTGCCGTCCTGACGTATTCTCGTCGCGAAACACAGAAACCCAACCGACACCGCAAGCCATGCCGCGCCTCCCGCAATGTTGTCAATGTAGAACATGTAGCCCGCAAAAATCGCCGTGATTATTCCCGCGCAAAACAGAGTCCAGCGTATGAATTTGTCGAGCGTCATAATATTATCTGTCTCAATTCCTGCGATGCCTTCTCTAGATCATCATTCACTATCACGTAATCATATTTATCTTTCAGGCCAAGTTCACCCGCCGCATTCTTGAGACGCACGGACAACGCCGCTTCACTCTCTGTATGACGACCGCGCAATCTCTGCTCCAACACTTCAACCGACGGAGGAGCTACGAATATCAATACTGCTTCCGGCATTTTTGCTTTTACCTGCAGTGCACCCTGAACATCAATCTCAAGAAGCACATTATGACCCGACTCAAGTTCATTCACAACGTCAGCGCGCAAAGTCCCGTAAAAGTCATCGTGAACATGAGCATACTCAAGAAACAAATTCTGCTGTATTCCCTGCGTGAATTTTTCGTGAGTTATGAAGCGGTATTCTATGCCGTCAGTTTCTCCGGGTCGTGGCTGTCGTGTCGTGCATGAGATAGAGTATACGAGTCCGGGAATGTCTGACAGTGCATGTTCGCGCAATGTTCCTTTACCGACTCCGCTGGGGCCTGAAAGTACGAATAATTTTCCCGTCATCATTCTATTCATCATTCTATGTTCTGTAACTGCTCGCGTATTCTCTCAATGCAGGTTTTCGCCTCAACAACGAGCCAGCGGACTTCAGCATCTGCTACCTTGCTGCCCATAGTGTTGACTTCCCTGTTCATTTCCTGCACAAGAAAATCCAGCTTTTTCCCGGAACTTTCAGGAGCGTTCATTACCTGCCGGAATTTTTCCGTGTGAACGTCCATGCGTGCGAGTTCTTCGGAGATATCCCATTTGTCAGCCATAAGTGCAACTTCCTCCGAAATTCTCGCCTCGTCAATCTCAAGATCATAGTGCTCCATGACACTAACATAGCGGCTTCGCAGGCTCTCCAGCGCATCATCACTTGCGACTTTCCACCTGTCTTTTACGGACGACAATATTTTTTCGAGCGCGTCAATATCCCCCGAAACTTTCAGCCGTAACTTTTCGCCTTCCGACCTCTTCATTTCCATCAATGACCTCACTGCCTGTGCTGTCATGTCGTCCCAAATCTCCGGGCTGTCGTGCGCAACCTGTTCTGCTATGTTGTCGTTTATGTCGAGGACTCCGGGAATGAGCAGAAAATTAGTGATGTCGTTCGGTGTGTCGAGGTTGTTGCGTTTGGCTATGCGTCTCACCTGGTTAAAGAGGTTCATCAACCCTTCAGAGTCGAGCGTGGGAATTCTTGCGCCGGGATCCCAAGTGATTTCGGCAGTGAGTTTCACTTTTCCGCGCCCGATTGATGTTCGCAGGAGGGTAATTATTCTGTTTTCGAGTGATGATAATTCGCGGGGTAATCTTGCGCTGAAATCTTGGTACTTGTGGTTTACGGAAGTAATCTCAAATGACACTGTGCCCCATGAAAATTCGTGCTTGCTGCTTCCGAAACCTGTCATGCTGAGAAACATTTTGTGCCTCCGCTGATAGTTCGTTCTGCCGTGCTCTTAATATCCTGTGAAAATTTATGCTTACTATTTCCGAAAAACATTACTTACACCCCCGCTGTTGACAAATGCGAACTGTCCATGATGATATTGCGTCCTACCCTGCTCCTGATATCATATGACCCGTTTTTCCTGAACAACATTCTTTACGCCCCCGCTGATAATTCATGCAAGCTATTCATGATAAGACACTATATCCCATTGAAATATTTGCCTGCTGTTTCCGAAAAACATCACTGAGCCCCCGCTGACAACACATGCAGACTGTCCATGATGATATTGCGTCCTGCTCTGCTCCTGCTGTCATCTGACCCGTTTTTCCCGAGAAACATTCTTTACGCCTCCGCCGCCAACTCACGCATTGCAGTATTCAGGCTGTCCATGATGATATTGCGTCCTGCCTTGCTCGTGTAGACCTCGTCGGAAAACCTTAACGGCTTCCCGAAAGTTACGGTTATCTTCTTTGGTTTCACGAGAGCCGCTCCGGGGGGCATTGCGTCGAACGAGCCTTTGATGTACACGGGCAGAATAGGAGCTTTTTCGTGTGCCGCTATCAATGCTACTCCTGCTTCAAGAGGCTGTAATTTCCCGTCAAGAGTCCGTCCGCCTTCCGGGAAGATTAATACATCGCTACCGTCCTGATAGAGTTTCATGAAGCCTTTTAGGGCACCCGCCGCCGATGCATTACTCCCGCGCGACACCGGGACAGCCCCAAGCGCACGAATGCACGCACCGAAAAGCCAGTTCGTGAAGAGTTCTTCTTTTGCGAAATAACGTAACATTCGCGGGAAAAAACATCCCACCAACAACGGATCCAAATTACTGGCATGATTACTTGCAACTATGAATTTTTCGCCGGGGGGTAACTTTTCGAGCCATCTTATTGAACAGCGATTATATATTTTCAGGATTATCTTGAAGAAGTTTTTTACTATCGCATAAAATATTCTGTTTTGTTTCATTTGGTTGTTAATGCCTCGTTCACTCTGTCTACTATGAATTTTACTGCTTCATCTTCTGTCATGTCGGAAGTGTCCAAGTATATTGCTCCCTCCGGCACTGTGAGAGGGGCTGTCTTGCGTTTGCTGTCGTTGTCGTCCCTGTGCTTTATGGCCGCAAGTATCTCGTCATAATTCGCGTCTTTCCCTTTGCTTATGCGCTCCAAGTATCTGCGTTTTGCTCGTGCTTCAGGGCTGGCGGTGAGAAAAAACTTCACTTTTGCGTCAGGAAAAACAACACTCCCGACATCACGTCCTTCTGCGATAATAGAGCCGTATTTTTCCTGATCCTGCTGTAACCCCAGCAACGCCGAACGCACTACAGGAAGTGCCGAATACACCGACGCAAGCTCATCAACTTCGGGAGTACGTATTTCGCCGCTCACGTCAAAATCATTCACGAGCACGGAATTATCGCGGAGTTCTATTCGTACCTCACTCAAAGCCTCACGCAAAAATTCTTCATTATCGGGAGAAATTTCCGACTTGGCCAGGATTAACGCTATGGCTCTGTATATCGCGCCGGTATCAAGATACTTTATGCCGAGTTCACGCGCCGCACGTTTCGCAACCGAACTTTTTCCCGCACCGGCAGGGCCGTCTATCGTAACAACATACGACATCTTACAGCCCGGTCATGTCGCCCATATCGTTAGCGACGCTTCCCGCAAAATCAATCATCTCTGACAACAGGCTGTCGAAATCAGTAATGCCGAGACGTTCGAGGGGTTCAGGGAAAATATACGCCTGCAGACCGTCAGCCCCCAATCCGATGCCCAACATCAAGCATATAGTGTTCGAGAGGCTCACGACATCAAGAAGAGGCTGGTGCTGTATCTTGTCGGGCGGTAATTCGTTCGGCTTGTGATGATACGCAACTGCTACCCTGTATGCTTCCGGCATGTCCCATTTCTCGACGAGAATTTCTCCTATCATTGCGTGATCGAAACCGAGCACTCTGCTTTCTGCTTCTGTGAAGGGTATGTGTTTCTCCTCTACCATTTTTACGATTATCCCGTAACCGAAACGAACATAATCATTCAGAATAACTTTGCCGATGTCGTGCAATAATCCTCCGACGTAAGCGTCTTCCGTGTTGACTTTTCCCGTAAGCCCCGCAAGATAACGCGCAGTGTACGCAACCATGAGAGAATGCCGCCAAAGTTCGCCGCGATCCAGTGCGTAGCCGGTGAAGCCTTTGTCCATTGCTGAATATACAGTTGCCGCAAGAATGATATTGCTCACACTCTTGTAGCCGAGAATAGCAATAGCCTCCGCAACATTCGATATATTTCTGCTCATGCCGTAAGCCGCAGAGTTAGCGAGTTTCAGAATACGAAGCACAAGACCTTCATCGCGTGAAAGACTTTGAGCAACGTCCGCCGCATTACTTTCCGGGTCATTAAGTTTTCTCATTGTCTCAAGTACGAACTGCGGAAATGATTTTATGTCCTGCATCTTGCTGATTATTCGCGTCCTGATTAGTTCACGGGATTTTTCATCTATTTCACTCACGGACTTCTGCCCCCTTTTGTGAAAAATTTTTAAACTATGCCGCCATTAAATATTTTAGTGTACAGCTCCGAAAAAGACAAACTGACAAACTCACCGGGTGCTAATTTTTCCAGCGTCATCATTCCTATTTTCCGCCGTATTAACTTCTCCACTCTGAAGCCCGCGTGCCGTGCCATAAGTCTTATCTCGCGCTTCAGTCCCTCAACGATTACGACCCTCACCCATCTGTCTTCAGGTTCTCTGCTTATCACCTCAATAGTTATCGGTGCTGTGTGCCTGCCTTCTGTAATCTCGAAACCCTCCCGCCACCGTGCTAACTGTTTGTCGTTAATGGGAATGTTCAAGAGTGCTTCATACTCTTTGCGGATTTCTTTTGACGGGTGAAGAATGCTCTGCGTAAAATTTCCGTCGTTCGTGAGTATCAATAAGCCTTCACTATCACGGTCAAGCCTTCCGACGGGGTAGAGTCTGCCTGTTCGTCCGGGTATGAGGTCGATTACTACGGGGTCGTATTTATCGCTTGCGGCGCACACGTAGCCGGTTGGTTTGTTGATGACGTAATAGACGTGTTCGGAAAGAGTGAGTTTTTTGCGGTCAAGAGTTACGGTGTCGTTCTCAATATCTACATTAAAGAAAGGTGCAAGAACGATTTTGCCGTTGACCTGCACCCTGCCGCTAAGAATGATAGTTTCGGATTTCCGCCGTGAAGCAGCTCCGCACGACGAGAGAAATGCATTGAGCCTCATGTTGTTATTACCTCCCTTATTATTTCACCTGCCCACGCGAATAATTTTCGTGATGACTCGTCGAAAAGCGCAAATACATCATCAAGTGTTCCTGTTATGGGTACGGTGTCATTGCAGAACTGAAAAAGCTCTGACGCTTCCCATTTCAGAAGCTCATCACGCCCGGAAAATTCACATCAATATGTTCACGAAAAATTTTCAGCCAGTTATTGATGTCTACCATTTATCTCTTGGGATTACTCAACAAACCCATAGCAGGATACACCGCACTCATGGTTTCGCGAGCAACTTTCCCGGCACGTTCAGCACCGTCCGCAAAAATCTCATCGAGCATGGACTTTTTCCCCTCATACTTTGCGCGTCGTTCACGAACGGGAGTCATCATCGCCTGAATGTGTGCGTTGAGTTTCTTTTTGCAGTCGATGCACCCTATACCTGCTGACTTGCACCCTGCGCAAATTTCTGTCTTCTCGCCCTCGTCGTGATTGAACACCTTATGCAGATCCCATACAGGACATTTTTCCGGGTCGCCGGGGTCAGTGCGTCGCATTCTAGCGGGGTCGGTCTTCATTGTGCGGAGCTTCTGCCACATCGACTCTTCAGGCTCGGAGATCTCTAACGCATTCCCGTATGACTTGCTCATTTTCCGTCCGTCAATGCCGGGAACTTTCGGTGTTGCTGTGAATAACGGCTGCGGCTCCACTAAAAGACCTTCACCGAAAAAGTTGTTGAAGCGTCTCACAATTTCGCGGCTCAATTCCAGGTGTGCGCTCTGGTCTTCACCGACGGGGACGAGATGTGCCCTGTACAGCAGAATATCGGCGGCCATCAGCACAGGGTAACCCAAGAAGCCGTATGTGCCCAAGTCCTTGTTCGTGATGTTTTCGAGCTGTTCTTTGTACGTCGGGTTTCTGTAGAGCCAGCCCAAAGGTGTAATCATTCCGAGCGCAAGAGCCAGTTCTGCGTGTTGAGGGACGTGGGACTGAATGAACAGCGGAGATTTTTCCGGGTCAAGTCCGACCGACAGCCAGTCAAGAAGTGCCGTGTAGCAAAATTCGCCGGTGTTCGCGCTCTCTGCATAGTTCGAGGTCAGAGCGTGCCAGTCAGCAATCGCGTAAAAGCACTCGTAATTCTCGTCATACGAAATTGCTTAGTGCTCCGGCCATGTGTCCCAAATGAAGAGGCCCTGTAGGTCTCATTGCGCTTAATACTCGTTTTTTCATGTAGTAATTCTCCTGTTAATATACTTGTCAGAACATGCATAAATCCATTTTTGAGATTTTTCCGTCCGTCGTCCTGATTCTAAGATATGCTTCTTTTGTCCCGTCCTGCAGAAGTTTTATCATGTTGCCGCCGAACTGCTCATCTTTCACGACAGACACATCAACTTTTGAGGCAGAGTCTCTTATCGCTTTGAATTTGCCGGTAATGTAGCTGGGGTACTCGTCAGCATACATGGATCTGAATACCCATTGCGAATCATACTGGAAATCAGGGTGAATGTACTTCACTAATTCGGAAGCGTCCAACGTTTTCCATGCATGAGCTAGTATCTCAAGAAGTTCCTGATGTTTTCCGTTCATTGTTATATCCTTACCGGCTTTGTCAGTGCGCGAACGTCAATAATTCGCGTCTCAATACCTGACTCCGAAATTTTCCGTGCAAGTTCCGGGATTGTTGCCCGCTCCATTTCGCCGTGTTCAGCAAGTGCGACTGACAGTCCCGCGCGTGTTGCGTCAGTGAGTTCGTGGTACTTCATGTCCGCAGTAATGTACACGTCCGCATTGTGTCTTATCGCGTCAGACCAGAACTCCGCACCTGAACCTCCGCAAAGTGCAATGCGTGATATTTTCTCCGGCATGTTCCGCGTGAAGAAGTCGAGACGTGAAAGCTCCCATGATGTTTTTACGCGCTCAAGGAATTTTCGGGTATCCTCCGCATGAACTTCACCGACAACACCGAACTCACCCAAAGAAGAAACGCCCTCAAGGCCAAGCAGAGCCGCAAGAGTATCATTCACTCCTCCGGGTGCTTTGTCCCAGTTAGTGTGGGCGGCTATGATGTTCACGTTTCTGGTTATGGCCTCATGAATCGTCCTGCCGATGTCTGTGCCGGTGTCTATGCGCTTCAACGGTCGGAATATCAGCGGGTGATGACACACGAGGACATTACAGCCCATGTTGCCTGCCTCAATAACAGCCTCACTCACAGCGTCAAGACATACTGCAATGCGGGAAATTTCAGCGTCATAACTTCCTGCCATAAGTCCTGGGTTGTCCCATTCTTCAGCGAGGGAGAACGGCGCAAACGTATCTATGTGTTGTATGAGTTCACGTACTATCATTGACGTTCAGGGAAGTATTTTTTTACGTCGTTAATGAATGCGTCAATCATCGACGGAGTATGAATGAATGCCGGGTCTGACAAGTCAAGCTCAATATAATTCAGGTCTCCGGGCATCTCTGACTTCACGAAATCAAGAAACGGCATGTACGCATCATAGAGGCTCTTCCAGTACGCAACGCCCGCATCGATTTCGTCCTGCCTTCCGCGTGAATGAATGCGCCTCATAATTTCGTCGAACGGACAACGCACAAGCACTAACAGCCGGGGATTTTTCACGTAGCGCAGGAGTGAGTCGTAGAGTGTCAGGTAGCATCCGAGCTGACTGTCCTTGAAGTATCCCTGACGGTAATACAGCATCGCGTAAACTTTATCGCCGAAAATGCTTCTGTCCATGATGTAGTCGTTCTCTTCACTTGCGCAGAGATATTGAGCAAAACGCTTCACGAGAAAATTAAGCTGCATGGGAAAAGCCCATCTGTTATCGTGGTGAAATCTGCTCAACAGGTCTAGGGAGTCCCGAAACTCTTCCGGCATAATCTTGAAGCCTAAACGTTCAGCGAGAAGATTAACGACGGTGGATTTTCCGCTGGCGGTCATGCCCTCAACGATGATTTGTATCTGTCCCAAAATATTTTGTGTCTCCTTATGTGTGAATTACGGCGATTATACCAGATTGCAGAAAGACAAAAAAAATCTCCCGCCCTGAAAATTGCAGAACGGGAAAAGAAACTTCATGTCAATACAGCAATAATTTCAGCGTGAATATTATTTTTTCGATAAACGGAGCTTTATGCATATACCCGGTCTTGAAGAACGACGTTAATCTGTCGCGCTTGCTTTGAGTTCTTAATTTTTCGGAAAGGTGTTAGAAGTAATAACGTGGTAAATTTACACACACGCCATAATACAAGAAGTAAATACTTGCCCTCCCCCCCCTTGCGTATTTTTACTATAGCCGATGCAGTTGTTGCTGTGCTGTCTGTAGAGAATCAACGCCATCGGTACATGACAGATTACCCCACATGCACTTGCATATTGCGCTATCCACCAGTCGTGAATATGCATAAGCTCGTCATATTCTCCTACGTTCTCATACACTGCGCGATTAAGCATTTCTGTACAGCCTGAAACACAATTACCAAGCAGCAATTTCCCAAAATCATAGTGTGCCTTCTCTATTTCCAGTGCCAGAAATTTATCCATGCTGGTGAGCTTCTCGTCTACAACTTCAAGCCCCGTAAACACAAGAACAGGCTTCCCGGGATTTTCGCGTTCCGTTCGCTTCATGTAGTCGAGCGTAATCTGCACTTTGTACGGCAGCCAGTAGTCGTCCTGATCCGAAAACATCACGTAGTCAGCCCGCGCATGTTTCAGAAGCTCGAAAAAGTTTTTCGCGGGACTTTTGCACACAACATCATCATGAACAACCTCGATAATTCCCGGATACTTCTCTGCATATTCCTCAATGATTGCCGGAGTATTGTCGCTTGAACCGTCATCACGAATAACTATTCTTATGTCTTTGAACGTCTGATTGAGGAGAGAGTCTATCTGTTCCGCTATGAACTTCTCGCCGTTGTATGAAGCAAGCAGTATATCAACTTCCGCCATCACTCATCACTCCTTTGTTATCTTCTCGCAGTAGCCCGTAACCGTCAAAATATATTCTTCCTCGTTTCTTTCCAGTGTGCTGTCGTCAACGTGTGAGATTTTTGCGGGGGAACATGAACCGTCCGTGTAGAAGCTAATCACTTCCGGCGAAAACCTCCACCCGTCATTTTTCGGCATACTCTTCAGAGTTACGGCTTCCCATTCGAGTACGTCGGGCATATTCTGATCCGTCCCCAGAAACTTGCTTAATTCACTGGCTTCTGCTTTGTGCCTGACGAGTGCCTCCGAAAAAATTTTTCCACGCCGTGAAGTTCCTTCTCTCTTTATCGACAACCTCACGGGAGTCCCCGACATTGCCCGGTTAGTAGCTTCCTCGAACGCCCGCTGTAGTGTTGCTGACGGAGCCTCAAAGTAGAACGACATACGGGGAATAGCAACACCCGCCAGAATCCCCGTAATCATTACTACAATCATTATTTCTATGAGCGTAAAACCTGAACGCTTCACACTATTCCTCGTTCGTAATGTCCGCGTTGACACCTTCGCCGCCCTCTTCACCGTC
>CAJOED010000077.1:0-1567 GCA_905233335.1 uncultured Synergistales bacterium | reverse complement strand
GCGTCCTCAATGCTGCGTATCTGTGTTGCGGCTGTTGTACGCTGTGCTTCTGCAACTTGAGGGCCTATTCGCGGGACAACGAGTGCTGCCAGCAGTCCCAAGATTACGACGACTACCATAATTTCTATCAGGGTAAAACCTGAACGACGAGCAAGATACTTCTTTTTGTTACTCATGATGATGTGTTACCTCCTGCAAAAAATATTTATTTCACAATACCGGCCAGATCGAATACCGGCGTTAATATTGCCAAGACTATAAATCCCACGCTGAAACCCAAGAACAGAACTAGCATCGGTTCCATGAGCGTAGAAAGTTTTTCCATGCGGGACTGTGCAGTTTCGCGGCACTGAATAGATACGTTCGTCAATGAGCCGGAGAGATCCCCGCCCATTTCGCCCACCCTCACAACAGCAACGGTAGCTTCAGGCATTCCGATTTTCTCCAGAGCTTTGTCGAATCTGTGTCCTGCTTTTACCATGTCGGCGGCTTCAAGCCAGCGTTTTCCGTCTGTGTCCATTGATGAGGCCATCTTGAGAGCCTGCACGAGTGGGATGCCTGATTTCAGCAGGGTGCTCAAGTGGGACATGACAAGCGCGAGGCTCAACTGATCCCGTATTCCCCGCATGAACGGCATGTTGATAGTTTTCTTCTTGTAGCGCATGTACATAAAGAATAACAGCAACGCCAGCACAATATACAGCCCGTAATTACCGAGAAAGTCAGAAGCACCGATTAATATTCTCGTGGGCAACGGCAGAGTCTGATTCATGTCCTCGAAAAGCTCCGATATTTTCGGCACAACATACGTCAACATGAACGACACGACTCCGACACCGACAACGAGCATAACAATCGGGTACGTCATAGCCCCGCGAATTTTCCGCCGCAGGTCGTCCTCGAGCTTGAACTCATCAGCCGCTTCATTCAGAACATCGACGAGAGTCCCCGACTGTTCGCCCGACTCCGCAACACGCCATAGACTTTCACGGAACGCTCCAGACTCCGCAAGTGCTGTGTGAAACTTCCGGCCGCCCTCAACTTCAGCAAGTATCTTCTCCATTACGGGCTTCATGTTTCTGTCCTGTACCTGTTTCGACATTATGCGGAGTGAGTCCGCTAACGGCAACCCTGACTTGAGGTATGACGCAACACTACGACAAAAGAATATATGGCTCTCAAGAGGAAGCAGCTTTATTTTTGCGCGTGTCTTTTTCTCTTCCGCCTGTTTCACGTCAACTACTACTATCCCGCGTTCCGTCAATCTGTCGACGGCCTGCATTGATGAGCCAGCTTCTATTGTTCCTTTCGTGTTCTTTCCTTTTGCGTCGTAACCTGAATAATTGAAATACGGCATAATCTCACCTCGCTAATCTTCACCGGCAACCCTCGTAAGCTCATCAGGAGAAGTCAACCCCGACTGCACAGCCGAGAGTCCTATTTCCCACAACGTTTTGAATCCGCTCTCACGGGCAATCTCGCGCAGTTTCGACGCAGGAGCACCACTCACGAACGCTTCCTGTATTTTTTCGTTCACGACGAACTGTTCATACAGACCGACGCGCCC
>CAJOED010000076.1 GCA_905233335.1 uncultured Synergistales bacterium | reverse complement strand
GGAGAAACAGTACGGGGACATATGGACGAATGATGAGTATCTGCAGTTCATGTATGAGCGGCTGATTCTTATGCGGGAGCTGTTGAGTGATCGGGGGAGTATCTATCTTCATTGCGACTGGCATAAATCGCATTACTTACGGATGATAATGGATGAGGTTTTCGGGGCTGACAATTTCAGGAACGAAATTATCTGGTGTTATAAGAGGTGGAGCGCGGCTTCAAAAGGTTTTCAGAATTGCCATGACATAATTTGTATATACTCAAAAACTGACGGCTATACTTGGAATCAGTTATGGGACACATACGCTGATGCAGGGAAGCACTATACGGAAAAGGACGAGAACGGAGAGTTTCGATGGCAATACCTTAACGGGAAAAAATATAAGCTCTATAAGAAGGAAGGTACACGAGCAAAAGACTGGTGGGACGAAATTCCGTACATAAACTCTATGGCTACAGAGAGAGTCGGTTACCCTACACAGAAACCCGAAGCACTTATAGAGAAAATCATACTTGCCTCATCAAACCCCGGCGACCTCGTATTCGACTGCTTCATGGGAAGCGGCACAACCCAATCCGTAGCCATGAAACTTGGCCGACGCTTTCTCGGAGCAGACATCAACATGGGCGCAATACAGACGACGACAAAACGCCTCCTGAACGTTGCCGAAAATATCCCCCCGATAGAACGCGGCGAAAAGTATACGGGCTTTGAGGTGTACAACGTGAACAACTACGATTTTTTCCGCAATCCCGTAGAGGCTCGTGATATTCTCATGAGTGCGCTTGAGGTACAGCCATTTCCGCCGGACAGCATATGGGACGGTGAACTTGACGGGCGAATGGTGAAGGTTATGCCGGTCAACAGAATAGCGACAAAGGCCGATATAGAAGAGCTTGCGGCTAACCTCCCGTACATGAAGTACGACCGCATATACGATGAGAACCCGAATGAAGTCGTCGAGAGAATTACGCTTGTGTGCATGGGACATGAGCCGGACTTGATGGCCTCACTACAGGAGAAGCTCAAGAAGTACAGGACGGACATAGAGATATGTGATGTTCTGCGGGACAGAGCCGACATACAGCTCAAGCGGGAGTCGGAAGCGAAAATTTTGCGTGAGGGTCGGAAGCTGGTAATTCATGCGTTCTATCCCATGAACTTATTGCAGAAATTATTGTTGCAGAAAGAATACGTAGAGGACTGGCGGCAGCTTGTAGATTCTGTGATTGTCGACTGGAATTATGACGGAGCTGTTATGCAGCCGGCAGTGATTGATGTTCCCGGAAAGAATGAACTTGTGCGCGGAGTGTATGACATTCCTGAAGGTGCCGGAGTTATACGTGTGAAAATTACGGACGTTCTGTCGGAGTCGCTTGAAGTGGAGGTGTCATGAATGAGTGAGTTCTACAGTCAGCTCATGGAATATTACGCCGCCCATAAGAAAGACATCATGGGGGAGTATGCGCCGTTGACCCGGAAATTTCTCGCGTACAATGACCCGTCAGAAAATCACTCTGCATTCTTGAGGCTTCCGCAGTTCGAGGCGTTGAGCATGTATGTATTCGTGAAGGAGTATATGAACAATGCGCAAGTATGGGAGATGTTCGACGACTGGCGGAAAAGGACGGGGAAATTTTCGGGAGCGTCATATTATGTTGAGGACGGCAGGAGGACGGAAGAACTTTTTGCGCGAATGAAGCGGTATCGTGAGGACTACCCGAACTACATATATGCGCTGACGATGGGACTAGGCAAGACGATATTGATAGCGGC
This sequence comes from uncultured Synergistales bacterium, assembly GCA_905233335.1. Lineage (GTDB taxonomy): Bacteria > Synergistota > Synergistia > Synergistales > Aminobacteriaceae > JAFUXM01. The sequence goes on along the minus strand of CAJOED010000076.1, from coordinate 6,633 downwards.
GTGTATATTCTATGAGTTTCTGCTTGCCCGTAAATTTCCTGCTGATAACAGATACTGCCATAATGTATTGGTGTTTGCGCCGGATAAGACGGTGCTTCAGTCATTGCGTGAGATTAAGACGTTCGACAAAGCAAAGGTAGTTCCGCCGGAATATGTCGGAGTGCTTGAGACGAACATACACTTTCACTTTCTTGATGACAGCGATACGAAACTTGCAACGATAGATGGTTCTGACTACAACATAGTAATCTCGAACACGCAGAAGATAATTCTCAAGAAGAAGCATAAACCCGACAGCCCCGCTCAAGTATTATTCAGCGGCAACGAGTTACGGGATGAATCATCGCTAGTCGACAATCAGCGTTTCGAGCGTTTGTGCAGGCTTCCGCGCTTGGGAGTATATGTTGATGAGGCGCATCATCTTTTCGGGAGCAAGTTAGAGGAGACAATGAGAGCCGGGAACACAAAGAAGACCAGCCTCCGGGACACGATAAACACTCTCGCGAAAAGTACGTCGATAGTGGGCTGTTACAACTACACGGGCACGCCATACGTGGACAACCAGATACTGCCGGAAGTAGTATATGCGTACGGATTGCGGGAGTCGATTCGTAACGGTTACCTGAAGAACGCCGAGCCATTCGGGTATGCGAACGTCAAGAATGAGGAATTTTTGCTTGCGGCTGTGAGTGAGTTTTGGGAGCGTTACGGCGGGAGAACGTACGAGGGACTGACCCCGAAACTTGCGGTATATGCTGCCAGTGTTGATGAGGCTGTGCGTGAGGTGCGCCCTGTTCTCGAAAACATACTCTCCGAAATGAATATACCTGCCACAAAAATCCTGGTGAACGTCGGCGATACGAAATACACAAAGGACGACGACATCAGAGAGTTCAACGCTCTCGACACTGAAGACAGCGAAAAGCAGTTCATTATCCTGGTGGAGAAGGGCAAAGAGGGGTGGAACTGCAGGTCTCTTTTCGGGGTTGCGCTGTACCGTAGTCCGAAGTCAAAAATTTTTGTGCTTCAGGCGACGATGAGATGTTTGCGGTCAATCACGAACGACAGACAGACGGCCTCAATATTTCTCTCAAAGGAGAATTACGACATACTGAACGACGAACTGCACAAGAACTTCAACATGGAGATACGCGACATGACAGACACGGAAAGTCCCACGCGGAAAAAGTATCAGGTGCATGTTGTGCCTCCGTTGCGCAGGGTAACGTTGAAGGTTGTTACGCATGAATACTCCCTCACGGAAAAGACATACACACAGCCGGTAGACTTTGGGCTTGCGGATATTGACCTGACGAGGTACGAGAGCACAAAATACACGGGCGGGACAATCACGAGCGACAACACACCCGAACATAAGACGAACATAGACTACATACAGCAGAACAGAAAATACAGTGAGTTAATGCTTGTGGCTGAACTTTCGCGCTGTATGAATATATCGTGCGTACTTGCGGCAAAAATACTCCGGGAGTCCGCCGACGGTGTGAACGTGATACTTGACGCTGTGAGCAGGTACAACGCGGTAATCTATGACGTAATTATTCCTGCTGTGTTCCGTGAGCTGTTCGAGGTAGCTGCTGTGAGGAAGACGGAAGACAAAGAGTTAGTGCTGCTGCGTGAACCGAAAAACGCCGGGTACTATGAGTTTTCCGCAATAGAGGACCTCGTACTCACAAGAGCGAACTTCACGGACGGACAATCGGCAAAGAGTTTTCACGCGGACACATATTGCTTTGACTCGTGGCCTGAAAGAATATGCTTTGAGCACTACATGAGGAATAACGACGTGAGAGAAGTATATTTTACGGGAATGTTCACGGCGGGGCAGGGTGATTTGTTCGTGAACTATTACGACCCGGAGTCGGGAAGACTGCGGCAATACTACCCTGACTTTATCGCAATCATGAATGACGGCTCATACCGGCTTATTGAGGTGAAGGGCGACAGGTTTATGGATGAGAATGCGACTAAGGCCAAGAGTGATGCGGCTCGTGAGATGTCGACAGCCAGCGGGGTTGAGTATGTTGTGCACCGTGCGAGCGAAATCATGCGGGGGAATATTGCGTGAAAAAAAACAGGCCGCCTCATGACGACCTGCCCGGAATTTTCTTATCTGCCCTACTGCACACTTTTAAGTTGAACGCTGGTAAAAGCACTTCTTCCGTTGACATAGCACTCATTCATGATAGTTATCTGCTTGTACGGATAAGAGCTTTCGAGTATCACGTATTCCTTCAGGTTGCTGGGAGTTACAGCCTCGTACTGATAAATAGAGTTGGACTTCTTGAAACCGCTTGCTGCCCGTACGAGCGGCTCTTCTACCGAATTGTTGTAGCCATCTATTATGAAGCGGGCTGTCAGCGGATCATATCTGTATGTTCCGTTGCTGTCCAGCCAGAAGAGAACTCCGTTATGGACAACAAGTTTCAGCCTTGTAGTAGTGTGTGATTGTGGCACAAGCGAAAAGGTTTGATTGCTTTCCGCTAAACGACACGACGTATATGTAATATCCCACGTGGTGTCATTCAGCAGAGAAAATTCATCGATAACTTCCCAGCCGTCAGCATTTCGCCCGGTGTAGTCGTCCTCGTCATCATAGTCGAGGTGGTCGGGGTCTGTTATGTCGGTAACTTCATAATAGGACAGTTCGCCGCCGCTGTTGTCGCTGTGTATGTGCGAGAAAGTTACATTCGTATACGTTGACGAGTCTCCTATCTCGATCCTGTATGTATCATCGCCGTCTTTCAGCTCGTATAGATTACTTTTGACCGGTTTATACACGCCTGGTTGTACCAAAGGTACTTCTGCTACAGTGCCGCTTTCGAGGGTGAATGTTGCGGTTATCGGCAAAAAGTTGAAGTTTGTCGGTTTTTCTCCCGCGTCATAATCCGCAAGAAGAAGTGTCCCGTCTCCATACGCCATTATCCTGAAACGTGATGACGGACTATAGTCTGGATCACTGCCGATAACATTTCCTTCGCGATCATATAAATTTGTCGCGAACAAAGCCCACTGTCCGCTGAGGCGTATGAACGCTACGTCCTCAAAGCCATCTACATTGCGCCCTGAACCGTCATCGTCCGCTGTGTCCGAACTCCCCGATGATGAACTGCTGCTACCTCCGCACCCGCCTGCAAGCACTGCAAACGTCATCATCACGACAAGAAGCCACGCAAAAAATTTTCTACTATGCTTCATTACAATCACTCCTTAGAATTTTGTTGTGATAATTGTATTCCCCGCTGATAAAAACTGTCAACAAAAAAACAGGCCGCCCTTCACGACGACCTGCTTTTGTCTGTATTAATTTGCACTCTCGAGGGTAACGCGCGTTATAGCCTCTCTTCCATTAACATAGCACGTATTCATGATAGTTAACCTGGTGTACGGATATGAGCTTTCGATTATCACGGTTTCTGTTCCGCCGTCTGAAGTTGGGGACTCGTACCAATTAGACTGGATCCCCGGTTCAAAAACGCCTGCTGACTGTACGAGTGGTTTTTCTACAGAATTGCCTGCGTCGTCCGTCGAGAAACGTGCCGTGAGCGGGTCATATCTGTATCTTCCATCAGCGTCCACCCAAAAGAGTATGCCACTTTCTGCAACCAGCTTCAGCTTCGTAGCATTGTATGAGTTCGGCACGAGCGGGAAATATCGATCGTATTCCGACGAACTGGCCCAACTGCACGTTGCATTGCTGACAGTCCACGTAGTTCCATTCAGCAGGGAGAAATCATCAACCACTTCCCAGCCGTCAGAATTGCGCCCGGTGTAGTCGTCCTCGTCTGCGTAGTCGAGTTGGTGCGAGACCAGCTCACTGGTCAATGTATAAACTTCATCAAATTGGTTGTTGTAGTAATTCCTGTTGTAGCGTATATGAATGAAGTTTATGAATTTGTACGTTGAGTCTTTTATTTCGATGCGGTATACGTCCCTGGCGGTGATCGTTCCTAAGGCGTCTTTTGTATCTTCGGTCATCTTGTAGACGTTCTTGCTGACGTACGTGTACACTGCCGGTGCTACGAGAGCAAGCGTTTTTACCTCATTGTCTTCTGTGAAGGTGCATTCTGCGGTTACCGGCAAAAAGCTGAACGCTTTCGGTTTTTCTCCTGCATCATAATCCGCAAGAAGAAGTGTGCCGTCGCCGTATGCTTTAATCCTGAAGCGTTCTAACGGATCGACTGTTAACACATCGACCTCACCGATTTTATATCCGTTGTTCGTCAAAGAACTACTCGTAAAAGCCCATTGTCCGCTAAGGCGTATAAACTCTACGTCCTCGAAACCTTCAATATTGCGCCCGGAACCGTCGTCATCCGCTGTGTCCGAAGTGCTGGAACTACCGCCCGAATCATTATCGCTACCTCCGCACCCGCAAGCAAGCACCGCAAACGTCATCATAACAACAAGAAGCCACGCAAGAAATCTTCTACTACACTTCATTACAATCACTCCTTAAGTTTTGTCGTGATAGGTAATTGTATTCTCCGCTGATAAAAACTGTCAACAAAAAAACAGTAGTCGAAAGATACGTTCGTCAGCTGGCAGTACGTATAGTAATCGGATAAGTTCGTGCCGTTGTTATCCTTGTGCCAATGAGTGAACCTGATATAGCGCGGCTGGTAACTGCTGGTTACTTCAAGCTGATACGTATCTCCGTCATAACCCTGCGCCTCGTAATAGCTGGAGCCGTTTTCAGTAGATTGCAGGGTATACACTCCCGGCAGTAAGATACTAATATCGACTGTTGCTGACCCCGTCAAACCGTCGTTGAACTGTGCTGTAATCGGATCGAAGCTGATGTGTCTCGGATTTTCCCCCTCTTCTTCAGCAGCAAGAACGAGCGTCCCGTCAGCATATGTCCTGATCCTGAATCTCTCTGACGGCTTGAATGACTTGTATAAAGCTCCATCTCTTGTGCTCGTTGTAGAATTATTGACCATATAGCAGTACATACTTCCGCTGAAAGCCTGCCATACTCCGCTTAACCCGGTGAAAGTTATGTCCTCGAAGCCGTTAGCATTTCGCCCGGTGTAGTCGTCCTCGTCCATGTAATCGAGTTGGTGCGAGACCAGCTCACTGTTCACTTCATAAACTTCTTTGAACGTACCGCTGTAAAAATCTTGCTCGTAGTGTATGTGGGTAACTTTTACGGTTTTGTACGTTGACGGGTCTGCTATTTCGATTCGGTATGTATCCTTGTCAGTGATTAGACTGATGGCGTTCTTAGTCTCATAGGTTGCTTCGTAGACGTTCTTGCTGACGTACGTGTACACTGCCGGTGCTACGAGATCAAGACTTTCGGGTGCATCATCGACAGGGCTCTTGGGTGTTCCGATTATCGGCGTAACACGTAATACTGTAGGGTTTTCTCCTGCATCTTGATCCGCAAGAAGAAGTGTTCCGTCGCCGTATGCTTTGATCCTGAAGTTCGTAGATGGACTGATTGAGAACGGATCGATATCAACGGCCCTCCGTCCGTATTGCTTCACAGATGACGCTGAAAAAGCCCATTCTCCGCTAAGGCGTATGAATGACACGTCCTCAAAGCCCGAATCATTGCGCCCTGAACCGTCATCATCCGCTGTGTCCGAACTCCCCGATGATGAACTACTGCTTCCGCCACACCCGCCGGCCAACAACGCAAACGTCATCAGCACGACGAGTACCCACGCAAAAAACTTCCTGCTGTCCTTCATAAATATAACCTCCCTGAAAAGTTCATTTACCAGTTCTCGTCATCTTGAATGATACCTGGTAGTTGGACAAGTCGGTGCCATTAAGATCCTGGTGCCAGTGATAGAAAGTTACCTTATTCATATTATCCTCGTCAAACATAATGCTGTAGGTATCTACGGAGTTATCTTCATTCTTTTCCTTCATGAAGAACGAGAAATTCGTAGCCTGCTCATATATGCCGGGCTTTATGAGAATTAATTGTCCTGTTGTGTTGCGTCCGTAATTATAATACTCAAATTCACAGGTCAGCGGGTTGTCGTATAACGGCAAATACTCTCTCGTGGTTGGATGCTGGTAGCTCACATTCAATTTTCCCTCATCATCTGCGGAAAACCTTAAGAATAAGAACATAGGTTCATAGGAGAAGGATACGTAGAAAAATTTCCAATTCTCATTATCTGTTATCATCTCGGCATTTGAAGAACCTATCCGCCAAGTGCCCGCAATCATATCTTTGAGGGTCATCAGATCTTCCCAGTCGTCAAAGCCATTATTGCGCCCGGTAACATCTCCGTCCTCCTGTGCAACTTCCTCGCTCGTTGTTCCCGAACTGCCGCCCGAATCATTGTCGCTTCCTCCGCAGCCGCCGGCCATGAGCGCAAACGTCATCAGAGCAACAAGAAGCCACGCAAGAAACTTTCTACTATGCTTCATCATAATCACTCCTTGAATTTTATTGTGATGGGTAATTGTATTCCCCGCTGATAAAAATTGTCAATCAAAAAAACAGGCCGCCCTTCACGACGACCTGCCCGGAAAAATCACAACTGCTAGTAGTCGAAAGATACGTTCGTCAGCTGGCAGTACGTATAGTAATCGGATAAGTTCGTGCCGTTGTTATCCTTGTGCCAATGAGTGAACCTGATATAGCGC
>CAJOED010000075.1:15134-21191 GCA_905233335.1 uncultured Synergistales bacterium | reverse complement strand
GTCCTGTTCCGTGATTAAGTGATGATGAAGGGCAAAGGCTATCAGGTTGTTTATTTCGTGGTTGACCATAAGAAAAAAATACCTCCTTCATGAAGTTTTTTTCGGGGGAAATGTAAAAGTATTGTAGCGCAAAAGGGCAAAAAAATATTGCCGACATTTGTCCTTTAAGCGGGATAACATAAAAAAGGCCGATGCTCTTCACACCAGCCGTAAAAATTCTACTTTCCTGCTGCCCTGTCCCGCAAGACACGCCGTAAGATTTTCCCCGTCCCCGACAATGGAAATTCATTCACGAACTCGACGCTTCTCGGCACTTTGAAGTGCGCAAGGTGTTCTTTGGCGAAACGTATAATGTCCCTGTCGGTTGCGTCTGCTCCGTCCTCAAGCATGATGTACGCTTTGGGAATTTGTCCGTTGATGTCATGCGGCATTCCGACAACAACAGCCTGATGTACAGCGGGATGTTCAGCAAGAACTTTCTCCACTTCCTGCGGGTAAACGTTGAAGCCCCCGACGATGATAATATCCGTTACCCTGTCGAGAATATAGACGAACTCTTCGCCGTTGTGAGTTTCGAGTTTCACGTAGTCGCCCGTGTTGAAGAAGCCGTCGCTGTCGAAACGTTCAGCAGTGATTTCCGGCGCGTGCAAATATCCCGGAGTAACGCTTGCACCCTTTACCCACAATACGCCTTCTTTGTCGGTTGTGCCCTGGCCTTCGCGTGTTTTGAGCTTGTACTCGTAGCCGGGTATAACGGGGCCGATGCTCCCGGTAATTTGTGTTTTGCAGTCGTGGTTGACGCAGATAACGGGAGAAGTTTCCGTGAGTCCGTAGCCTTCCATTATGTCGCGTCCCAAAAACTTCAACGACATCTTGTGCAAGTTCGGGTTGAGTTTGTCGCCTCCCGTGCAGATTACACGAATGCGCGCCAGGGTTTCGGGAGGTAATTTTCCTTTTTCCACCGACATCAGCAGGAACGACATTATCGCCGGCACAACGAACATAACGTCAACTTCTGCTTCTGTTATGGCTCTGATAGTTGCGGCAGGAGGCAGGAAGGACGGAGCAATTGCTATTCTTGCGCCGATAGTGAGCGGTAATATTATCGTTACGGTGTACCCAAACGAATGGAAGTTCGGCAGCACAGTCAGAAAAACATCATCACCGTTCATGCTCGTAACCGTAGCGTGTACTGCTTCACAGTTGCTGATGAGGTTTTCGTGCGTGAGTGGTACAGCCTTCGGGAGTCCTGTTGTGCCTGATGTAGCGAAAATTATCGCGAGTTCGTCGGATTCGGGCGGCTGTGTTTTACCGGTGAACGCCGGGAGATTTACGCTGTCGAGCGTCGTAGTTATGCACGTCCACTTTTGCGCAAGCTCCGGGATGGGGTGTTCTGTGATTACCGCAAAGGGCTTTATGAGGTCAAGAGTCCCCGTGAGTGATTCGAGTCCGGCTTTCTCGTTGAGTGGGCAGAACGTACCGCCGAGCCTCCATACAGCAAGAGACAGTGCCGGGATTAACGGTGAATTTCGCAGCATCACGACGAGCCTTTGACCGCGCGAAAATCCTGCATTGCGCAGAACACTCTCACAGTTCGCAACGAGTTCACGCAAATTCTTTCTTGTGTACCATTTGCCGTCCCACCAGTAACAGTCCTTATTTCCTTCACTGTCAAGAATGGGTATGATGATTTCTTCAAGCCTTCTCATGTTATTTCTTCTCTCTCTCTTTCTGACGCAGGACGCGCCGTAAAATTTTTCCTGTTGCTGACACCGGCAGACTATCAACGAACTCAATAGCTCTAGGGACTTTGTAGTGCGATAATCTCTCCTTGCAGAACTTCACGAGTTCACCTTCTGTTGTGTGAGTATCCTTTGAGGGTATGACGTACGCTTTCGGGACTTCTCCGCTCATATCGTTAGGCATTCCCACGACGACAGCAAGACTCACAGCAGGATGTTCCGCCAAAATCGCTTCCACTTCTTGAGGGTACACGTTGAAGCCGCCCACTATGATTATGTCCGTAACTCTGTCAAGTATCTTGATGTATCCGTCCTCGTCAATGTGAACGTAATCGCCCGTGTTGAACCACCCGTCAATAAATCTCTCCTTGTTGATTTCGGGAGCATGATAGTAGCCTGTTGTTACGCTGGGGCCTTTTGCCCATAAGACACCTTCTCCCGGAATGGGCAGCAATTCTCCGCTCTCTGTGCGCAATTGAAGCTCAAAGCGCGGTAATGCCGGACCGACTGTACCGAGTTTTCGCACGTCAGGTTTCGGGTTGACCGCAAGAACTGGTGAACACTCTGTGATGCCGTAGCCCTCAATCAACGGAACACCGAAAGCCGCCGTAACTCTGTCGTCCATTTTGGGATTGTAGCGGTCGCCTCCCGCAATCAATAACTTTACGCCGCTGATAGTTTTTCCCTGACGCTCAAGCATTGATGTCATGAAACCGATCATAGTCGGCACAAGCAATAACACGGTGGGTTTCGTCTGCTCTATGGCCTTTATTGCGTTCGACGGAGGCATGAATGACGCAAGCAATACTTGAGTCGCATCAAGCACGAACGGAAGCACACAGCATATAGTGAAGCCGAATGCGTGAAAGTTCGGTAACACATTCAGAAGTGAATCGTCGGGCTGTAAGTCGGGTACATGTTCGAGGCATTCCCTGCAGTTGTCGAGTATGTTATCGTGAGTGAGTGGTACAGCTTTCGGGTCTCCTGTGGTGCCTGATGTCGAGAATATCACCGCTAACGTTTTGTCGTAGTCGTCGGCGGGTTGAGTTTTACCCGTGAAGTTTTCGCCGCCCGTGAGCTTTTCGGGATTGAAGCGTACCACCGGCCACCCTGCATTCGTGAGCGCGCTCTCAATATCTCCCTTCACGCTGTCGGACAATACCACCGCAAAAGGTTTCAGCAGGTCTAACGTTCTCAGGAGAGAGATTTCGCCGGTCTTCTCGTTCAGCGGACAGAACACACCGCCCAGCTTCCACGCCGCATACATCAGAGCGAGCATCACGGGTGAGTTCGGCATGAGCACGACGAGCCTTTGTCCGGGAGTGAAGCCGGAAGAGCGCAGAATGTCCGTTACGTTGTCGGCAAGTTCCCGGAAGTCCCTGCGCTTTGTCCATACGCCGTTGAACCAGCAGCAATTTTTTTCGGGGTTTGACGCAAGATAACTATCAATAATATTATTCAGCATATTGTTTCTCCTTCTTATGAATGAACGCAAACAGTAAAATCATTCCCGCAACGCCGACGATACCAGCACTGCACCCGCCGCCGCCGGAACGCCCTATATAGCCGTCATTGCTTCTTTCTCCCGTAGCAGTAACGGTGATTACGTCCCGCATTGCCGAACCCGACGGAAGAGGCCGTGCTGTTACGGTAACTTCTGCTGTCCCTGCTCCCTTGTGCGTGAGTCTCACTGTGCCGCTGTTCACAACATCAGCTTCAACAACTTCCGGGTCTGATGTTTCAGCCTCTATCGTGTAGTTCAGGCCGCTTTTCACCTGGCTGGCAGAGTGGCCGTTGAGACTTATGCTGACTTCCGGCGTAACGTACTTCACATCTCCGCTGTTAATAGTCATTTCGTCCTGCTCTATGCTGATACTTGCTTGAAGTTCCCCGCATGCCTCGTCCCCGACGTAAACAGTCAGTGCAGAACTTACCTGCGTTGTCTTCAGGTTTCCGCTCTCGTCCCAGCCGTTTACATCGACAGTAATTTTTGCCGTCCCTGTGTCTTTTGCTGTGGCGTGTCCTTCACCATCAACCGTAACTACATTAGTATTGCTCGATTTCCACTCTATGGAGTCGACTGTCGCATCTTCCGGGAAATATTCCAGCGTGTAAGTATCGGTGCCGTTCGTCTGCATGTATGGCAGTCCGTAAATGTCCGCGCTCCTCACTGGAACAGGAAGTGCCTCATATGCTCCAGCGTCGTACTGGGACAACTGCGGGCGTGAAGTTCCTGCTTCGTCTTTGTCGATGTTGTACGATGTTGTGCGCACGTAATCACGAGCCTTTGATGTCCCGGAAAGTTTCAGCACAGTAACGCTGTTTACGGTTTCGGGCTTCACAGTTCCGTCTGTGTTCGTAATGAGTACGTCTTTCAGTGAGAGACCTGCGAGGTTGCCGCTCCCCAAAGAAACATTTGATGAGCCTGTTACGTTGTTCTGCCCGGACAATGAAGCCCCTGAATTTGCGTGAATGTCATTTGTTGCTGTGTTGCCGACGAATATAGACGCGTAAACTTCCGCATTGCCTTTGAGCACGGCCAAGCCTCCGCCCATCCCCGCAGAATTTCCCGCGACAGTGCAGTACGTGAATTTTGCTCCCGTCTCCGCAGTGCTGTTCACGACGCACACAGCCCCGCCGTAACTGTCTGCCTTGTTGCCGTAGAATGTGCAGTTGTTGAACTCCGCCGAAGCACCCGTGCCCTCAATCCTCACTGCTCCTCCGTCAGTAGCTGATTCTCCGTTCGTGAACGTGAGAGCGTTGAACACGACATCCCCCGACGTGATGTTGAAGAGCCTCTTGCCCCCGGAGCCGGTGAGTGTTGCGCCCCCTCCGTTAATCGTAATGCCTGCGTTGATGGGTATCTCCTCATCGAGCACAATTTTCTTCACGTCAGCATTGAAGTTTATGATGTGCCCGGAGCCTTTGAGGCCGTTAGCGTTATTGATTGCCCAGTACAGTGAGCCTTCACCCGATGAGTCTGCATTTCTCACTGTATACTCTTCGGAGTATGACGGCACGGACAACAAGAGCAGTAACACTACCGCCCATAAAAATTTTTTGTGCATTGTGAAAAACTTTCCTCCTGATAATGAAAAATTTTGTTGACGTATATTTTATTTTATTATTCATTTTTTTGTAGTAGAATACTTTTACAACACTTACAATATTTATACAGTCTTTTATATTCCAGAGGGAGGGTTATATTTTTTATGGCAAAACGTAACTGGAAAACGATGGACGGAAACGAGGCAGTCGCTCACGTAGCATATGCCTTCTCCGAAATGGCTACGATTTATCCGATTACGCCGTCATCACCCATGCCGGAACACATTGACGAATGGGCCGCACACGGACGCAAAAATATTTTCGGGCACACGGTGAAAGTTACCGAAATGCAGAGTGAAGCAGGTGCCGCAGGAGCATGTCATGGCGCGCTGTCAGCAGGAGCACTCGCCAGCACATACACGGCATCACAGGGACTGCTTCTCATGATACCGAACATGTACAAGATAGCGGGAGAATTATTGCCCGGTGTCTTCCATGTAACAGCACGAGCCATAGCAATGCATGCACTGTCAATATTCGGGGATCATTCCGACGTAATGTCAACGAGAATGACGGGTTTCACGATGATAGCGGGCGGTTCTGTTCAAGAAGCTCATGATATGGCCGCAGTGGCACATCTTACGGCGATAAAGTCGAGCGTACCTGTACTGAATTTCTTTGACGGCTTCAGGACATCACACGAGATCCAGAAAGTAGACGCATTCGACTATGCAGACTTGGCCAAGCTCGTAGACTATGATGCGATTGCGGCATTCCGTGATAGATCAATGCGCCCCGAAAAACCCTACACGAAAGGTACAGCCCAGAACCCCGATATATTCTTCCAGGCAAAAGAAGCCGCACAGCCATTCTATGACAAAGTACCCGACATAGTAGCGTCATACATGAAGGACATCAAGGGCATCTGCGGAAGAGAATATCACCCGTTCAACTACTACGGAGCACCTGATGCGGACAGAGTAATCGTAGCAATGGGTTCCGTGTGTCAGGCAATCGAGGAGACAGTAGATTATCTCAACGCACGCGGCGAAAAAGTCGGTGTCGTAGAAGTCCACCTGTATAGGCCGTTCTCACCCAAATATTTCTTCAGGGCACTCCCGGCAACTGTGAAGGCAATTGCTGTACTTGACAGAGTAAAAGAAGTCGGCGCACTCGGCGGACCTCTGTATGAGGACGTATGCTCACTGTTCGTCGGAAACTGCAAAGCTCCCAAGATAGTCGGCGGACGCTACGGACTCGGCTCAAA